>NZ_DBIC01000356.1:0-6650 GCF_002296545.1 Herbaspirillum sp. UBA812
GCGATTGAGCAACTGGCCATCGAGGCGGATCTCGCCGCCGGTCGGGAATTCGAAACCGGCCAGCATCATCAGGCAGGTGGTCTTGCCGGAGCCGGACGGACCCAGCAGGGTCAAAAATTCACCGCGACGAATGTCGAGATCCAGATTCTTGACGATCAGGTTTTCGCCATCGTAGGTTTTCTTCACGCCGCAGAACTGCACCAGCACGTCATTGCCGCTGCCGGTAGCCGGCGCGTGTGCTTGCGCCGCTTGCTTCATTGCATAAGCTGCCATCATCGATCCTCTCTTGTACGCGGGGCCGCAGACTTGGTGCGGCCCGTCTTCCCTGTTCTGAAAGCTGCCTTGCAATGCAAGACTCAGGCCAGCTTGATCGCCTTGGCCAGGATGCCCAGCGCCTCATCCATGACGGTATCGGGAATCGTCAGCGGGAACAAGAAGCGGATCACGTTGCCGTAGCTGCCGCAGGAGAGCAGCAGCAAGCCATTGTTCAACGCATGTTGCTGGACCTTCTTGGTGTAGTCCGCATCCGGCTTGCCGGTGACGGGATCGGCAAACTCCACCGCCACCATCGCACCGACACCGCGCACTTCGGCGATCTGCGGCACGGCAGAGCGCAGTTCCTTCAGGTGCTCCTGCAGCTTGTCACCGAGGCGTTGGCCGCGGGCGACCAGCTTTTCTTCTTCCATCACATCCAGCACCGCCAGCGCCGAGGCGACGGCCAGCGGGTTGCCGGCATAGGTGCCGCCCAGGCCGCCAGGGGCGGGCGCATCCATGATCTCGGCGCGGCCGTTGACGGCCGACAGCGGCATGCCACCGGCCAGGCTTTTCGCCATGGTCATCATGTCGGGCAGGACGTCGTAATGTTCCATCGCAAATAATTTACCGGTACGGCCATAACCGGACTGCACTTCGTCGGCGATCAGCAGGATGCCGTGCTCGTCGCAGATGGCGCGCAGGCCGCGCATGAAGTCGGCCGGGGCAGCATAGAAGCCGCCTTCGCCCTGCACCGGTTCCAGGATGATGGCGGCCACGCGCTTGGCTTCGATGTCGCTCTTGAAGAGGCCATGGACCGCGTCCAGTGCGTCTTCGGTGGTGATGCCGTGCAGGGCGCTGGGGTAGGGCGCATGGAACACGTCGCCGGGGAAGGGACCGAAGCCCAGCTTGTAGGGCGCGACCTTGCCGGTGAGCGCCATGCCCATCATGGTCCGGCCATGGAAGCCGCCAGCGAAGGCGATCACGCCGGGACGGCCGGTGTGGGCGCGGGCGATCTTGATGGCGTTTTCCACGGCTTCGGCGCCGGTGGAGAAGAAGGCGGTCTTCTTGGGATAGTTGCCGGGGGTCACCGCATTGATGCGCTCGGCCAGTTCGACATAGCTGGCGTAGGGCACGATCTGGTAGGCGGTGTGGGTGAACTTGTCGAGCTGGGCGCGCATGGCGTCGAGCAGCTTGGGATGGCGGTGGCCGGTGTTGAGGACCGCAATGCCGGCGGCGAAGTCGATGAAGCGGCGGCCTTCCACATCCCACAGTTCGGCGTTGGACGCGCGCTCGGCGTAGAAGTCGCACATCACACCCACGCCGCGCGGGGTGGCGGCATTCTTTCGTTGTTGCAGCTCTTGGTTGGTGGCCTTGCTGGTCATGGCTTGCTCCGATCTTGCTTCGTTGAATGCGCCGCAGGGCGCGGAAATGTGCAGGAAATTGCTGAATCGGGAAACAATATAAAACCCCAGTGGCACTGTAATATAGAGCCAATTTCAATTATTTGATGGTGCCACTTGAAACTCGCCTCCTTGTCCGACTATCTGCTGCTGCGCATCAATCGCACCTCCGCCAAGGCCGCGCCGGGCAAGGGCAAGGCGGCGGCCAGCCGCGAAAGCGGCGCAGCGAAGTCCGCCAAAAATGTAAAGACCGGCAGCGAGCGCATGCCCGTCAACCGCCAGATCTACCAGTTGATCCGCGAAGCCATCCTGGCCCATACGCTACCGGCGGGCATGCAATTGCCGTCCTCGCGCGACCTGGCCCTGGAGCTGGGGACCTCGCGCAATACGGTGACCTATGCCTATGAACAATTGCTGGCCGAGGGTTATCTGGAAAGCCGCACCGGTGCCGGAACCTTCGTGGCCGATACGGCGCCGGACCAGATCCCCGAGGCGGTGGAGCGCAAGGAGCCGCTGACCGATCCTTCCGGCAAATCCGAACTGTCCGCGCGCGGTGCATTGCTCACACGCCAGGCTGGCGTGGGCGAGCGCCAATGGGGGGCCTTCATGCCGGGCGTACCGGACGTGACCTGCGTGCCGCACAAGATCTGGGGACGCCTGCAGAACAAGCACTGGCGTCGTTCCAGTTCGGACCTGCTGACCTACGGGCCGGGCGCCGGTTATGCCGGGCTGCGCGAGCAGATCGCCGAGTACCTGCGCGTGGCGCGTTCCGTCAACTGCACGCCGTCACAGGTGCTCATCACCACCGGCATCCACCAGTCCATCGACATCGTGGTCAAGCTGCTGGGCGAGCATGGCGATACTGCCTGGGTGGAAGACCCGTGCTACTGGGGCACCCGCAGCGTGCTCAATTCGCTGGGCATCCAGTCGGTCCCGATCGCGGTGGACCAGGAAGGCATGCGCATGCGCCTGGCCAATTTGCGCCGTCCGCCGCGCTTCATCTGCACCACGCCCTCGCACCAGTATCCGCTGGGGATGGTGATGAGCCTGTCGCGGCGGCGCATGCTGCTGGAGTACGCGGCCACCCACAAGGTGTGGATCATCGAGGATGACTACGACAGCGAATTCCGCTACGGTGGACGTCCGCTGGCATCGCTGCAGGGCATGGATACGCAGGACCGCGTGCTGTACATGGGCACCTTCAGCAAGATCATGTTTCCGGGATTGCGCATCGGCTTCCTGGTGGTGCCGGAGTCGCTGGCCAAGGCCTTTGCCACCGGCATTGCCGAGTTGTATCGCAACGGCCAGGTGTTCCTGCAGGCCACGCTGGCCGACTTCATGGCCGAGGGCCATTTCGCCTCGCACATCCGCAAGATGCGCGTGCTGTATGCCGAACGGCTGCAACTGCTGCAGCAGTCCATCAACCGCCACTTCGGCGAAAAGATGACCATTACCGGCGGCGAGGCCGGATTGCATCTTGTGCTGGGTCTGCCGCAGGAGTGCGACGACGTGCTCATCTGCGAAGAGGCACTGGCCGCCGGCATCGTGGTGCGCCCGCTGTCGCGCTACTACATGCATGCGCGTGGGGCGCGGCGGGGCTTGTTGCTGGGCTATGCGAGCGTGCCCAATGAGGAGATCGCGCGCGCCTTCGACAAGCTGGCGGCGGTGATCAAGCCGCATCTGGTGTAAGCGGTCACCTGCGCGGATGCGGGAGCGGGTGTGGGATAGGGGTGGATTTTCGCCTGTATGAAGAAACTCTTTCGTGGTCCCGGGAGTGGTTGATCGGGTGGCGCTGTCCTAAGATGTCACCCATCTGTTGCTCATTATCGTGAAGGATTCAGCATGAAAGCCATCATCACCAACCCGCAAGCCAAAGCCATCCATGACGCCGCCGCGCTGGCCGACACCACCTTGCCCGATCCCGTCGCTGGCGAGCATGACCTGCTGGTCGAGGTCAAGGCCATCTCGGTCAATCCGGTCGACACCAAGATCCGCGCCAGCGCTGGCGAAGCCCGCGTGCTGGGTTGGGATGTCAGCGGCGTGGTGCGTGCGGTCGGCCCGGCGGTCAGCCTGTTTGCGCCGGGCGACGAGGTGTTCTATGCCGGTTCCATCGTCCGCCCTGGTGCCAACAGCGAACTGCACGTGGTCGACGAGCGCATTGTCGGCCGCAAGCCCGCCAGCCTGGGCCATGCAGATGCCGCCGCCATCCCGCTGACGGCCATCACCGCCTGGGAACTGCTGTTCGACCGCGTCGGCGTCGCCGAAGGCGCGGGGCAGGACAAGCGACTGCTCATCATCGGCGCAGCCGGTGGCGTGGGCTCGATCCTGACCCAGCTGGCGCGCAAGCTCACGCAGCTGACCGTCATCGGCACTGCCTCGCGCCCGGAAACCGCGCAATGGGTGAGCGAGCTGGGCGCGCATCACGTGATCGACCACAGCCAGCCCTTCAAACCGCAACTGGAGCAGTTGGGTTTCCCTGAGGTCGATATCGTCATCAGCCTGACCCATACCGACCAGCACTATGCACAGATCATCGAGGCGCTGGCACCGCAGGGCCAGCTGGCGCTGATCGACGATCCGGCCACGCTGGATGCGGTGCCGCTCAAGCGCAAGAGCATTTCGCTGCATTGGGAATTGATGTTCACCCGCTCCATGTTCCAGACTGCCGACATGATCCGCCAGCACGAACTGCTGCAACGGGTGTCACAACTGCTGGATGAGGGCGTGCTGCGTACCACGACCGGCGAGCATTACGGGCGCATCAGCGCGGAGAATCTGCGGCGTGCGCATGCCCTGCTGGAGTCGGGCAAGGCCAAGGGGAAGATCGTGCTGGAAGGGTTCTGAGGCTCACCGCAAGCGGTGGCGGCAGTGCGGCAGCAAGCGGCGGGCCGGCGCAAGGTCCGGCCCGGGCGGCAGGGCTTATTTGGCCGCCACCGTGGTGGTGCGCGGCGGCAGGTCGAAGGTGTTGTGGAACACTTGCTGCGCCTGCTCCACGGCGTCCTTGTTCAGGGAGAGGGCAGCTTCGTCCGCATTGCTCTTGAGGCTCTCGAAGGTGCTGTAGGTTTCACCGTTGTCCTTCTTGGTCAGTTCCATGAAGACCAGTCGCTTGCCGCCCGGCTCACGCAGGACCGCGTGCGTGATCATCAGCGAACGGTAGGAGGCAGTGGCGCTTTCGGCACCATAGCCCGTGGTCACCCGCAGGATCAGGCGCGCGGTACCAGGCTGGGTCAGCGCAACCGGCATCGCGCTGGCGGCATCGGTGCTGCTGGCCGTGGTGACATCCATCAGCGGCGTTTCTCCGGTGGGACGTTTCACGCTGGTGACGATGACTTCGCGTCCCGACTTGCGAATCAGCCCGGCCAGGTATTCGGCCTGGGCAGCATTGATATCGGGCGTGCCCTTGTCCTTGAGCAGGGCCGTGAATTCCTTGGAGCGGGCGGCTGCTCTGTCGGCAAAGCTCAGCTTGCTGGAGGCGTCCAGCGCCAGTCCGGCGACCAGCCCGAAGATGCCGAAAGCACCGCTCATGCCGGCCGCCCCCGATCCGCCCAGGTCCATCACGCCGTACTCGGAGGGGTGATAGAAGATTTCCACGCGGGTGATCTTTTCAATTTCGTTGCGCGCCATTTCATTCTGGGCGACGGGCTTGGACCGGGGCGCGCTGGCGCAGCCGGTGACGAGCAGGGAAACACTGGCAAGCAGGGCGACGAAGAGCGAGGCAGGCTTTTTCATGATGTGAATAAAAAGACGCGAGGTGCCGCGCAGCAGCACGTGCGTTGTGAAGTCAAGTTGAAGTAAGTGAAGGCGGCTACCCAAAGTCAAGTTGCCGTACGTCAATTATAAACGTGACTTTACATATATTTACTGCAGAATGAGAACTTTCGTTCATTTTGTTTGTAGGCGGCAACATCCTTTCGATACGGCTTCCGCCTTTCATTTCTGACAACGAATCGGGTTCCATGCCTCATGCATGGTAAATTACGGAGTCCGGACCGGCTCATGGCGTCCGGGCCCTTAGACAACCCCGATAGGAACCCTAGTTGGAAAACATATTACTGATCGTCGCGGCCTTCTTCCTGGTTGCGTTGAACGGTTTTTTCGTTGCAGCAGAATTCAGTCTGGTCAAGTTGCGTCAAACGCGCATCCGGGCCATCGCAAAAACACAAGGCATGCGCGGCCGCATCCTGGCCGTGGTCCACAATCAGCTGGATGCCTATCTCTCCGCCTGCCAATTGGGTATCACCCTGGCCTCGCTGGGCCTGGGCTGGATCGGTGAACCTGCCTTCGCACGCTTGCTGGAACCGCTCTTTTCGCTGGTCGGCGTGACCAATCAGGAGCTGATTCACGGCATCTCGTTCGTGTTCGCCTTCTTCGTCATTTCCTTCCTGCACATCGTGGCCGGTGAACTGGCCCCCAAGTCGATGGCCATCCGCAGCCCGGAGAAACTGGGCTTGTGGTGTGCCGTGCCGCTGTACGGTTTCTACTGGGGCATGTATCCGCTGATCTGGGTGCTCAATGCCAGCTCCAACTGGCTGCTGCGCGTGGCCGGACTGGGTGCGGGACATGGTCACGATGCCCATTATTCTTCGGACGAACTCAAGTTGATCCTACGCGCCGGCAGCAAGAGCGGCAAGAGTGGCAAGTTCACGCGTGACGAGTGGAACGTGCTGGCGCAGAGCCTGAACTTTGCCGAACTGGACGTGGCCGACATCATGCGTCCGGCCAGCGAGATCGTGTCCCTGGGCGATGACAAGAGCCTGGAAGAGAACCTGGACATCATCTATCGCAACCGCTATTCGCGTTATCCCTACTTCGATGCCGAGCGCCAGCAGGTGCTGGGCCTGGTGCACCTGAAGGATGTGTTCCTGGCGCAGCAGGATGGGCGCGCCATCGGCAACCTGAAGGAATATCTGCGTCCGGTGCAGTTCATTTCGCCGGCCTTGCCGGCACTGGACCTGCTGCGCCGCTTCCGCACCGGCATGCCGCACTTTGCCATCA
>NZ_DBIC01000173.1:0-5299 GCF_002296545.1 Herbaspirillum sp. UBA812
TGGCACTGCATCTGCGCGGCATGACGCTCAACGTGTCCTCGGCGGTGGGCTTCATTGCCCTGTTCGGGGTGGCCGTGCTCAACGCCATCATCATGATGTCGAACCTGAATCGCTGGGTTGCCCGGTCCGGCCTGCCGTTGCGCGAAGCCGTCATCAGCGCTGCGCTCGAACGCATGCGGCCAGTGCTCATGACCGCGACTGTCGCCGCGCTCGGCCTGGTCCCGGCCGCCATTGCCCACGGACTGGGCAGCGACGTGCAGCGGCCGCTGGCCACGGTAGTGGTGGGCGGCCTGATGAGCGCCACCCTGCTGACCCTGGTCTTGCTGCCCGCCTTGTACTACCTGGTCGAATCGAAGCTGGCGCGGCCTGCGCCAGCGCCTTCCGATGACCCTGCCAACGCCCGATGAGGATGACTTCACCATGTTCCTGACTCCTGTCACTCCCCGCCTGCTGCGCTGGCCCTGCCTGGCCTGCAGCACCGCGCTCGCGCTGACCCTCGGCGGCTGCGCCGTCGGTCCTGACTTCAAACAACCCGCTGCCCCGACGGTCAGCAGCTACACCGCCGAGAAGGTGGAAGCCACAGCGTCTCTCGATGGCCAGCATTTCGTGGCCGGGCAGGATGTGCCGGCGCAGTGGTGGAAGGTCTTTGGCTCGCCGGCGCTGGATGCGCTGGTCGACCAGGCCCTGGCCCACAATGCCGACCTGGAAGCGGCGCAGGCCGCCCTGCGCGCGGCGCGCGAGTCCGCCGCGGCCCAGGGCGGCGGGCTCTGGCCCAGCGTGGACCTGCATTTCATGCCCACGCGCCAGAAGGTCGCCGATACCCTGGCCAGTCCGCTGGCCGACAACAGCTACATCTACAACCTGCACACCGCCCAGCTCAATATCGCCTATGCCCCGGACATCTTCGGCGGAACACGCCGCCAGATCGAGGCGGGCCGGGCGCAGGCCGAGGTGCAGCGCTTCCAGCGCAATGCCACCTACCTGACGCTGGTGTCCAACGTGGTGCTGGCCGTGGTCAATGAAGCGGCACTGCGCGAGCAGTTGCAGGCTGCTGAACAGGCTGCCGCTCTGGCCGCCAGGCAGCTGGATCTGGTGCGCCAGCAACGCGCGCTGGGGGCGCTGGGGCTGGCTGACGTGGCGGCCCAGGAAAGCCTGCTGGCGCAGGCCCAGGCGGCCTTGCCGGCCCTGCGCAAGCAGCTGGCCCAGCAGCGCGACCAGATCGCCGTGCTGGCGGGACACTTCCCCGGGGAAGGCGGCAGCCCGCAACTGCCGCTGTCGGCCCTGACTTTGCCAGCCGAACTGCCGCTGAGCCTGCCGTCCACGCTGGTCCAGCAACGCCCCGACGTGCGCGCCGCGCAGGCGCAACTGCAGGCAGCCTCGGCCCAGGTCGGCGTGGCCATCGCCAACCGGCTGCCCAGCTTCAACATCACCGGCACCATCGGCAGCTCGGCGCAGGAGTTCTCCAAACTGTTCACCTCGGGGCCCGGCTTCTGGACCTTGGGGCTGGACCTGGCCACGCCCCTCTTCCATGGCGGCAGTCTGCAGCATCAGCAGCGCGCGGCCGAGGCCGGGCTGGATCAGGCCGGCGCGCAGTACCGCAGTGTGGTGCTGGGCGCGTTCCAGAACGTGGCCGACACCTTGCATGCCATTGCTGCCGATGCCGACGGGCTGGCAGCTGCCACACGCGCCGAGAGCGCGGCCCAGCGCAGCTTCGATGCCGCGCAGGCGCAATGGAAGGCCGGCATCGCGGGCTATCCGCAGGTCCTGCTGGCACAGCAGAACCTGCTGACGGCCAGCCAGTCGCGGCTGCAGGCGCAAGCCGCGCGCCTGGCCGATACCGTGGCGCTGTTCCAGGCACTGGGCGGCGGCTGGTGGCATCAGGACCTGTAACCGCGCACACCACCACAATGTCACGGAGGGCGCGGCCCGCATGCCGCCGCTCTCCGTCATCCGAAGACCCGATCATGAAACTGCCCCCGACCTCTTTGCTCTTGCTGCTGAGCGCGCTGGCCCTGACGGCCTGTGCGTGGACGCCATCACCTCCGGCCCACCGAGCCAGCAACACGCCCGGTGTGGTGGAAGGCTTCATCGATCCGGACACGCCGGCCGACCAGTTGCCACCCTGCGTGGCAAGACAACTGGCCAAGCTGCGTGGCGGCACTCGCTTTGCCGCCATCGGCTATCGCCACTGGGCCAGCCATTTCCATGGCACCGCCTACACCGCGCTGGCCGACGGCACCGCTTTGCAACTGCATCAGAAGGTGCTGATGGTTCCCGGAGACTGCAATCGCGGCGAGCTGGCGCAACTACTGGAACCGACCTGGATTCCCGTCATGAACAACGCCACCCCGTAATGCTCAGAACCAGTGATTGGCCTGCTTCAGATCGCTGCGCAACTCGCGGAAGCAGTGATCGGTCCAGTGGCTGCGGCTGACTTCATTACGCCGCATGAGAACGATCTTGCGTTTCAGGGTCGGCTGCCGCAGCGGGGCCACGTGCAGGCTGTCATCGCGCAGATACGTGGTGTAGAGGCTGGGCATGATGCCGATGGCAATGCCCGAGCGCACCACGCCGTAGAGTGATTCGCTGTGCACGACCTGATAGCGCCGCGAGGATGCCAGCCCGTGCTGCATCAGCGCTGCGGAAGCAAATTCCCATACGCTGCCCTGGGTGAACAGCACGATCTCTTCCCCCGCCATCTGCCGCCACTGCACCTCCTTGGCCCCCGACAGCGGATGGCGGCGCGAGACGATCAGCACCAGCTCATCTTCGAACAGGGTCACCGTCTCCAGCGTCTGCGAGGACAGCGAATCGGGCGGCTTGATGCCCACGCAGAAATCCAGCTTGCCCGAATGCAGCGCGTCCAGCAGGGCATCGTTGGGCATGTCCTGTAGCAGAATTTCCACATGTTCGTCATGCGCCTGGTTGTAGCGCGCGATCACCGCCGCCGTCAGCGTCACCGCCGAGGGAATCGCCCCGACCCGGATGCGATGGCGTCCGGTGCCGATGGCGTGCTCGATGTCGTCGAAGATGTTGCTGGCCGTATTGAGCAGATGGCGGGCGTATTCCAGCACCACGCTGCCCTGCGCGGTCAGGCTGATCTGATGCGTGGTGCGGTCGAAAAGCCGCGTGCCAAGCTGGTTCTCGAGCTGCTTGATGGAAGCCGACAGCGCCGGCTGGGTCACCGCCAGGGCATCCGCAGCGCGGCTGAAGCTGTTGGTGTCGGCCAGGGTGACCAGCGCCTGCAGATGGCGCAGGGTGACTTTCTGATTCAGTTTGATCATGGCAAGCCCGCAAAACAAGTTGGCAATCCCCCAGTCCATGCAGAATCAGCTGACGGGAAACGCGGCATCGTTATAAATTGAATTTATGAAATTATAAATATAAACAAATTATATTATTTAACGTCTTGTCCTATCCTCCACACCGTTCGCAGCACATTCCAACAATGAACGGTCGCAAGGCCATCTTCAATACCACAGGGGCAGGCATGAAAAAACACTGGATGATAGGCGCGCTGGCCATTCCGGCAGCGCTGGCAGGCGCACAGGCACAGGCGCAGAGCAAGGTCGAGATCTACGGTCTCATCTCGGGCGGCGTGGGTTATCTCACCAATCAGGGCGGTCCGCACAACTTCGAGGCGCTCTCGGGCACCAACCAGAATCCGCGCATCGGCTTCCGCGGCCAGGAAGACCTGGGCGGCGGCACCCGCGCCATCTTCACGCTGGAAAACGGCTTCAACATGATGACCGGCGCGGCCTCGCAGAGCGGCCGCCTGTTCGGCCGCCAGTCCTGGGTCGGCCTGGCCTCCAACAGCATGGGTACCGTGACCCTGGGCCGCCAGTACGAAGCGGTCAAGGACTACCTGGGCCCGGTGGTCATCGCCAGCAACGGCGTGCACATCGGCGACAACGACAACGGCTACAACAACCTGCGCGTGCAGAACTCGGTCAAGTATGTCAGCCCGATGTTCAACGATTTCAACGTCACCGCCTTGTATGGATTTGGCGAAGCCGCCGGTGATGCATCGGTCAACCGCGTCATGAGCATCGGCTCCGGCTACAAGGGCGGCAACTTCCGCTGGGCCGTGGCCTTCACCCAGATGGACCAGCCCAACAGCACCAAGAGCCCCGATGGCGCCATGGGCAACGATTACGCCAGCTCGCTGCTGATCTTCAACAAGAGCGCGGTCAACAGCTCGGCCGGCGTACGCCGCCAGCGCATCGCCGGGACCGGCGGTTTCTATACCGTTGGCAAGACCGACTTCGGTGCCATGTACAGCAACGTCAAGTACGAATACCTGGACAACACCAAGCTGACGCTGCAGAACTTCGACATCAACCTGGTGCACCACTACACGCCGGCCCTGAACCTGGGCGCGTCCTACTTCTATACCACCGGCAAGTACGACACCATCAACAAGAACCCGAAGTGGCACCAGATCAACCTGCAGGCGGATTACTTCCTGTCCAAGCGCACCGACGTGGCCATCACCTACAGCTACCAGCTGGCAGCCGGTGATGCGACCAAGGCCACCATCTTCGGTTTCCCCTCGTCCAGCGACAAGAAGCAGGCCGTGCTGATGCTGGGCATGCGTCACGTGTTCTAAGTTTCATCTGCTCTCCCCCGGCCTGGCCAGTGGCTCCCGCGCTGGCCGGGCCTACAATATGCAGTCTTTTTACCGGTATCAAGGATCGCCATGTTCAAGCCCGCTCGTTGCTCTCGTCCCCTCGCCGCCCTGGCCATGACCGGCATCGGCCTGTCCCTGCTGGCGGCCCCGGCCCACGCGGAAAAGCGCACGCTGGTGCTGTCGGCGTATCCGATTTCCCAGCCGCTGTTCAACAAGCTGGTCTATGCGCCCTTCAAGGAAAAATGCGGCTGCGAAATCGTGGTGGAAACCGGCAACAATGCCGACCGCATCGCCAAGCTCGACGCCCGCCGCAACAATCCGGTGGTGGACCTGGTGCTGCTGTCGGACTTCGGCATGCTCGAAGCGGCACGCAAGGGCCTGGTGCAGCCGCTGGACTATGCCAGGCTGAAGAATTACAGCCAGATCTATCCCTTCGCCCGCAATCCCATCGGCGGCAATTACGCCGTCGGCTACACCATCTATTCGGTCGGCCTGGTCTACCGCAGCGACAAGACGCGCGCCCCGCAATCCTGGAAAGACCTGTGGAGCCCCGAGAAGAAGGGCCGCCTGGCGCTGCCCGACGTGAGCACCACGCAAGGCCCGCTGGCCCTGCAGATGGCTGACCTGGCCTGGGGTGGCAAGGGCGGCGACTATGCCGCCGGCATGCAG
>NZ_DBIC01000211.1:0-47074 GCF_002296545.1 Herbaspirillum sp. UBA812
CCCGGTCATCGATTCGCTGCCGGCGCTGGCCAGCGACCTCGGCAAGTCGGCCCCGATAGTGCAGATCGACGACAACGGCTATGTGGTCCACAGTTTTGCTTCGCCGCTGCTGCAGAACGTATTCATGCACCTGATCCGCAATGCGGTGGATCACGGTCTGGAATCGGGCGAAGAGCGCCTGGCCAAGGGCAAGCCCGAAGCCGGCACCATCAAGCTGGAAATGGGCGTGATGGAAGACATGTTCCAGATGGCCCTGTCCGACGATGGCCGTGGCCTGGCGCTGCACAAGGTGCGCCAGATCGCTATCGAGAAGCAGCTCATCAGCGTGGACCAGGTACTCACCGATGCCGAGATCGCGCGCCTGATCCTGCAGCCGGGCTTCTCCACCCGCAGCGAAGTGACCGAGGTATCGGGACGCGGCGTGGGCATGGATGCGGTGCTGGACTTCGTCACCCGTGAACACGGCAAGATCGAGATCCGTTTCATGGATAGCGAAGAGGGCGCTGCCTTCCGTGCCTTCCAGATCATCGTGATGCTGCCGGAAAACGTGGCGGTGGAAGTCGATGGCATCGACGTGCCGTATCCGGTGGCGGGACAGGAAATCGCTGCACCGGCGGTGCTGCCGCCGGGCGGCGATGCACAGGTCGCCTGATTCACCTGACGCGATCACGCAATCTCATCAAGACAGCAGGAATAGCACGCCATGTTTCAATCACTTCTTCTGGTGGCGCTGGGCGCTGCCCTGGCCGGCCTGCCGATGGCCGCGCTGTGGCTGCGCCAGAAGCGCCGCGCGCGCCAGCTGATCGATGCCGGTCAGCTGGAACGCGTACGTGACCAGGCCCAGACCGCACTCGCCGAGCAACAGCAGCAATGGAGCGCGCACCAGCAACAGCTGGAACAGGATCGGCTGGCCGCGCAGCAGCATATGGCCGAGATGCGCCGCGAGAGCGAGGCCATGCTGGCGCGCCTGTCCAGCGAGCAGTCCGATCACGTGTCCCGCGTGCGCCAGAGTTGCGACGAGTCGCAGGACACCATCAGCAAGCTGCTGGGTCTGGTACGCACCTTCGAGCGCTGGCATGACGACATGAACGAGCTGATCGCGCACAACCGCGAGATGCATCGCAAGAACGACGAGTTCGCGCTGATCGTGAACCAGGTCATCATCGTGGCCCTGAATGCGTCCATCGAAGCTGCGCGTGCCGGTGTACATGGCCGTGGCTTTGCCGTGGTGGCGCAGGAAGTACGCGATCTGGCGCAGCGGGCCGAAAAGCTTTCCAAGAGCTATCGCGCCAACCTGTACCAGAACGACCTGATCACCACCACCACCTTCCAGGACCTGCAGGCCGGCGGCAAGATGATCATGGGAGCCGTCATCGGCCTCGACCTGATCAACAAGAAGACCCGGCAAGCGCTGGCTGAAGCGGCATGAGCGCCAACGACATGGACGAGCTGCAGGCGGTAGCCGAGATCGTGGCCGACGAGCGCATCAGCGCCAGCGCGTGCGACGGCTTCGATACGCTCCTGCAGCAGGCGCTGCGCAGCAGCCTGGTGCCGTCGGACGCCAGTGCGGAGATCTCGGTGGTGGAAGACATCGCCGCCCTTACCGAGAAGAAGATGGTGGTGCTGACCATCTCGTCTTATCTGTTCCGCCTGATGGTGATGTTCCACTTCACGCCGGACGCCGCCACTCGCGGCCACTTTGCGCGCCTGACGCGGGTGTCTGCCGGGGAGATGGGCGAACAGGCCTTGATGGATGCAATTGCCGAATGCGGCAATCTCTGCTGCGGCATCTTCAATCGCGAGCTGGGACGCTTCTTCCCGCACCTGGGCATGTCCACGCCCAACGTGATCGATACGCAGTGCGTGGCCTACCTGCAAAAACTCAACTGCGCGCACGTGCGGCATTTCGCCATCGACATGGCAGACACGCCGCGCCTGCATGTCTCGCTGGCCCTTTCCACTTACGACCGGCTGGACTTTGCCGTGGCACCGGGCGAAGAGGCCGATACCACGGGCGAGCTGGAACTGTTCTGACCATTCAACGATTCGGGGGAATCTCATCACCATGGAAGCCACTGCCAGCCTCGACAACGCCATCACCAGCAAGGTGTTGGTCCTGGACCGCGACGCCGACTGCTACGACACCATCAAATCCTTTTGCGAGCGCCACAACCTGGTCGGGCTGAAGGCCCATGAAGAACATGTGATGGCAGTCTTGCGCAGCAATGTAGACCTGGGCGGCATCATGCTCTCGGAAAGCCTGGCCGGACTGGGCGAGGGCGGGCCGGGCCTGGCGCGCCGCATCCGCGAGGTGCGGCCGGAGTTGCCGATCTTCCTGCGCCGTCGCCGGGAAGCTGCTGATGTCGAATTGTCCGAACGCGATAGCGAACTCTTCAGCGCCGTCTATCGCATCGAGCACATCGATGCGCTGGCACCGGCGGTGGCCTCGTCGATTTTCAGCCAGCAATACCCCAATGCACTGGTGCGCGGCATTGCCGAGATCAGCCGCATGGTGCTGGAGAGCCAGTTCCCCGGCATGCAGGTAGAGATCGAGCAGCCTTACCTGGTCCGCGACCGCATCATCTTCGGGGAAGTGTTCACGCTCATCCCGCTGGAGAGCAGCTGGTGCCGTGGCTACATGATGCTGCAGGCGGAACAGAAGACTCTGCAGGCGCTGGCACCGGAGGAATCGGGCGATTTCCGCAATCTCAACAATGCGCTGGGCGAACTGACCAACCTGATCTGGGGCTGGTTCAAGAACCGCTTCATCAACCAGAGCCAGCCCATTCATCAACTGAGCCAGGTGCCGATCATCATCAATCACCAGCATCGCTACATTTCCTTCGGTTCGGAGGATGCGCAGCTGTGCTTCAAGTACCTGCTGCGTCGTGACGACGGCGCACCGCTGGTGCTGCTGCAGCGCTTCATCTTCAACCTGTCGTGGTCGCCGGAGGATTTCACCGAGAACCAGACCTCGGTGGAAGAGCTGTTCGAATCCGGCGAGCTGGAACTGTTCTGAGGCCGGGGCAGCACTCCGGCATTGATTTACCTTCCCCTCAAGCAATTACGCAAATCAAGCAAAGAGAGAATTCAAGATGGCACAAATCCTGGTAGTGGACGATTCGAGCACCGTGCGCGCCGAAGTCGGTGACTTCCTCAAGAAAAATGGCCTGGACGTGGCCCTGGCCGTGGATGGCCGCGATGGCCTGGCCAAGCTCAAGAGCGACCCGGCCATCAAGCTGGTGGTCTCCGACGTGAACATGCCCAACATGGACGGCCTGACCATGGCCGAGAAGATCCGCAGCGAACTGGGCAATGCCACTGTGAACATCATCATGCTCACTACCGAGAATTCGCCCATCATGAAGGAACGTGGCAAGGCTGCCGGGATCAAGGGTTGGATCGTCAAGCCCTTCAAGGGGGAGGCGGTGTTGCCGACGTTCAAGAAGCTGGTGGGTGTTTGAGTCGATAAGATAGCTAAAGAGAACTCATTATCCTGCAGTATGATTCTTGATCGGCTCGCTTCTTTGCGAGCCGTTTTCATTTCCGGCGTTACTACTGTCCTGGGTGATTTGACGTGGCTACAATGATCGTCCGTTCATGATCCAATCCGTTTCAAACCGAGTGATATGCCGAAACTCAAGCAAGGAACGATTCTGTCCGGCCGCCGCGAAAACGCCGCCCTCACAAAGGCTGCTCTGGCCGACCCGGACACGCAGCTTCTCACGGCGGAGCAGTTCGCAGCAATGCGTCCGGCGCGCGGACGTGGCAGATCTGCGGGAGTGGCTGGCGCAGCACAAGCTGGCTCGAATCACTTCTCTTCCAGCACCAGTTCGAAACAGATCAGCACGGGATTACTGCCGCGTTTGAGCACTCCTTCACAGACCTGACCTTGGGGATTGATGAGGCCGATATCCAGGCGCCCGATTCCATCGCGCACTTCGCCCGAGCGGACCAGGATTTCAGTGGCGCGGTCTTCCAGCACGCGTCCGTCTTCAAAATCTGCCCCGATGATGCTGCCCACGCTGCCACGCACGACTGCATCGCGCATACCGTTCTCCGCGCAGGCCTGTTCGACGGCAATGGTCAGATCTTGATCGGGGCGGATGCGTGCCAGTACCAAGCGTTTTCCACTCGCTGAGAGGGGCTGGTCGCTCAGCCGGGTAGGGTAGAACAGGGTGAAATTGGTCTCGGGATCGTAGCGAGTCGCCATGGTGGCGTCGTGCAGACCCCAGGCTTGCGCGGGCGTACTGGCACCGGCCACGGTTTTTTCCATCATCAGGTGACCACCCTGGCGCTGGCCATCGCGGCCGCGCCAGATGGCGTGACAGTGCACGAAAGGCTCGCCTTCCTTGCGTCCGGCGGTGGCGCAGGCGTATTCGATCACCGTTCCTTCTTCTATCGCCTGTGGCGCGCTGTAGAAAGCGGCGTGCTGGTCATCCACCGCCAGTGCAGGCATGAGGAAGTGAAGGGGGGAGACAGGGAGGTTGGCGAAGCGCACGGTACCGCCATCCAGGCCCGCGCGTGCCAGCGGAATGCTGATGGCGTCACGCAGGTTCATGCCGGTTTCGAGGGTGAAATCGAGATGCATCGCCGGACCGGACAGGGTAACGATGCGCTGCGGGTCGGGCGGGCCGGGGTGGCGGACGGTGCGGGCGAAGGCGGGTGCGGCTGTCATGCGGTCTCCTTGGCAGCTGGGCTGCGGGCGGTGCGGCTTTGAGGGGCCGTCGGGGCTGGTTGAGTTCGGGGATTATCGCGCGTTCGGTGGCGGGATGCCGGTGAATGTTTTTAATCCGTCAGCATGCAGATGAGGTTTGCTATTGCATATGTTCACTCACCATGAGTGCAGACACTTGTGCGGACACCTCTGGTTCGGTCAGCAGTACAGATCGAACTCATGACCATTACAGTCCCGATACAGCTCACTGTACAGTTATGCTGTCCGCCTCCCGCTGCACGAGACAGGGTACCGGCCCGGCCTCACATCACTTCTCGCCGATACTCTCCTGTTCCCGCTCCGCCTGGCGTCGCGCCCTGTAGGCGCCAATCTCGCCGATCTTCAAGCCTTCCGGCAGCGACAGATACTTCCCCTGTCCCACGCGTTGCGCATGATAGATGCCGGTGTGTCCGGAGAACAGATAGGCCACCACGCAAGCCAGCGCCGCAAACGGACCGATCTCCGGCCCGAACAATTCGACGGCCATGATGGTGGAGGCAATCGGCGTATTGGCCGCGCCCGCAAAGACCGCCACGAAGCCGATCCCGGCCAGCATCGAAAACGGCAGATGCAGCAGGGGGGCCAGCGCATTGCCCACTGTCGCGCCGATATAGAAGAGCGGTGTGACTTCGCCGCCCTTGAAACCGGTGCCCAGCGAGGTCACCGTAAAGACCATCTTGCCCAGGAAATCCCAAGGGGCCAGCGGTTGCTGGAAGGCTTCCACGATCACCGGGATGCCGAGGCCGATGTAGCGTTGCGTACCCAGCGCCCACACCGCCACCGCAACGATGGCGCCGCCGATGAACGGCCGCAGCGGCGCATAGCTGACGTGACGCTTCATGAAGGCCGACAGCCGGTGCGTGCTGTTGGCAAACACCATGCCGACCAGCCCGAAGACCACACCGGCCGCGATCACTGCCGCCACGCTCCACAGCGCGACCGGTGCCACGCTGCCCATGTGGTAGTGGGTGTGATGCACGCCCCAGGCCAGCCCGACCTGATCGGCCGCGATGGCCGCCACGAAGCAGGGCAGGATGGCGTCATAGCGCATGCGGCCGATGGCCAGCACTTCCAGTCCGAACAATGCACCGGCCATCGGCGTGCCGAAGACCGACGCAAACCCGGCGCTGATGCCGGCCATCAGGAGAATGCGCCGGTCTTCCGTGCGCAGCCGCAGCACCGTGGTCAGCTGATCGGCCAGCGCGCCGCCCATCTGCACGGCCGTGCCTTCACGGCCCACGGAAGCACCGAACAGGTGCGACATCACGGTGCCGAACAACACCAGCGGCGCCATCCGCAGCGGGATCACCTTTTTCGGATCGTGGATTTCATCGATCAGCAGGTTGTTGCCGGCTTCCACCGGCTTGCCGGTCTTCAGGTACAGCCAGCCGACCGCAAAACCGCCCAGCGGCAGCAGCCAGATGATCCACGGATGGGTTTCACGCCAGTGCGTGGCGTAGTCAAGCGCGAAGAGGAAGAAGGCCGAGGCCGATCCGGCAAGGGCGGCGATCAGGCAGGCGATCAGACACCATTTGATGATGTAAGGCAGCAGGTGCAGCTGTTCGGGGAGTTTTTGATTTTTCATGTGACCAGAGTGCTGAATGAACATCCTGGCACACCGGGTAAGGAGCGCGCGAAGCAGAAAGGCGAACGCCTACAGCCCCGGATTGCCAGGTCACTGTAGGCATCATCAGCCCCAACAGGACGTTGGTGGCGGTTGAAGGAGGAATGCCATCTCCTTGACCCCGATAGTAGCAAGATTGAAGCTCATCGACAACGGCGCGTTGTCTGTTGCAGACAGTGCATAGGTCAATCATCCACGCAGGGCCGCTTCCAGGTCACGTACATGCAGCCACAGCCGGCCGCTGCTGCCCGCCGTGAGGGCGTGGGCGATGCGGCCGAACCACTGCGGCTGCAGCCGCAGCGCCGTGCGGAAGGCCTGCAGGGCATCGTCCATGCGATGTATCTCTTGCAGGGCCACACCCAGGTTGAGCGCGGCATCGGCATAGCCGGGACGCAGTTGCAGCGCGCGGGCAAAGGCGTCGACGGCGGCGGCACCTTCCTTCATATCCTGCAGGGTCAGGCCGAGGTTGAACCAGGTCTCGGCTACATCGGGACGCAGCCGGCACGCTTGTTCAAAGGCCTCACGGGCGGCGGGGAGCTCGCCCAGTTCGCGCAGGGCGCTTCCCAGGTTGAGGACGGCTTCCATGGCTTGCGGCGCCAGCGCGACGGCCTGGCGCAAAGCCGCTACTGCCTCCGCATGCCGCCCCACTGCCGACAAACTGGTGCCGAGGTGGAAATGCGCCTGGCTCACTCCAGGCTGATGTCGTGCCGCCGCGTCGAAATACTGGACGGCCGTGGCGGGATCGCCTTCGGCCAGCGCTATTCGACCGGCCATGAGCAACGAGGGCACATGCTGCGGCCGCGGCGCCAGGCTCAGCAGGATATGTTGCCGCGCCTGCGCCAGCGCCTGCCGGTCCAGCGCCAGCATGGCCAGCAGCTGATGGGCGGCCGGATGCTGCAGCACCAGCGCCAGCAAGGCGTGGCAGGCTTGTTCGGCTTCTGCGGCCCGTCCGGCATTGTAGTGCTGCAGGGCGGCGCCCATGATCTGGTCGGGAGCGGCTGGCGAGGCGGACATGGCGCGGGCAGGTGGTTGTTCAGCCAGCGGCGCGTTCGACGATGACGTAATGCTTGCGCACCGGCTCCAGCACTTCAAAGACGCCCTTGAATCCCGCCGGAATCACCATCGCATCGCCCGGACCCGCTTCGGCCGCATGGCCCTGTTCGTCGATGACGCGGCAGCGGCCTTCGAGGACGCAGAAATATTCATCTTTGTTGGCGGCGAAGGCGATGCGCCAGCTGCCTTTTTCGCAGGCCCAGATGCCGGCGTTCATTTCTCCGCTGGCATTGGTGAAGTGATTCCACGTGGTGCGCAGCGGATTGCCCTCCAGGCGGCGGTCTTCGCGTGGGTGGTCGTATTCAGGCGCAGGGGAATTCAGGCGGAACTGGATGATGGCAGGGGTGGCGGACATGATGAAGAAGTGGGCAGGCAGCGGTCAACGGCGAGGCCAGCAGTGTAACAGCAGCTGGCCCGCTACAGTCGCGCTGGCTGGCACCAAGCTGGATGCCTTGGGTCACATCGGGACAGGAGAATCTGAACGAGGAGAGCATCATGGGCAAGATCTGGATCGGCATTTCCGGCTGGCGCTATGCGCCGTGGCGCGGCAGTTTCTATCCTGAGGGGCTGCGTCAGGACGACGAACTGCACTACGCCTCGCGGGTACTGCCGAGCATCGAACTCAACGGTTCCTTCTACGCCCTGCAGCGCCCGGAAAGCTACCAGCGCTGGTATGAAGCAACGCCGCCCGGCTTCCTCTTCAGCCACAAGGGCAATCGCTTCATCACGCACACGCGCCGGCTGCAGGATATTGATGGCGCTCTGGCCAATGTCTTGGCCTCCGGCGTACTGAACCTGAAAGAAAAGCTCGGCCCCTTCCTGTGGCAATTCCCGCCCAGCTTCCGCTATGACCCGGAGCCGCTGGAATACTTCCTGAGCTTGTTGCCGCACGATACCGAGGCGGCGCAGCGGCTGGCGCGTGGCCATGAGCCACGCATGGAGGGCAGGGTGGCGCTGGACATCGACCGCAAGCGCAAGCTGCGCCATGCCATGGAAATTCGCCATGACAGCTTCGTGGATGAATCCTTCATCAAGCTGCTGCGCAAATACAAGGTAGCGCTGGTCGTCGCGGATGCGCCCAAGGAATGGCCCTATCAGGAGGACGTGACGGCTGATTTCATGTACCTGCGCCTGCATGGCGACAAGCGCCTGTACCAGAGCGGCTACAGCGATGAAGCCATCGACGCCTGGGCCGAGCGTATCCGGGCCTGGGCCAGCGGCGGTCAGCCGGAAGACGGGCCAAGGATCGCCGGGAGCGCGCCGCGCAAGCGGGCCAGCCGCGATATTTACTGTTATTTTGATAACGATATGAAGGTCAAGGCCCCCTTTGACGCGCGCCGCCTGATCGACCGCCTGGGCCTGAAGCTGGACTTGCCGCCGCCCGGCCACATGCTCGATGAGGATCGATGAGGTGAACCGGCCCCTAGGAGCGGCTATAATACTGCCCCTGATGCGGACAAAATGGGCTGCAATATCAGTGACTTAGTGAAGTTTGCTGAATTGCTGAAGCCCGCCGCGTGAATTCATCCCGGTGCGGCCTTGCGCCTGCCTTTCGCCTTCATATCGTGACTTACAGCATCAAAGAAATCTTCTATACCTTGCAAGGCGAGGGCGCGCACGCCGGCCGTCCGGCGGTGTTCTGCCGCTTTTCCGGCTGCAACCTGTGGACCGGCCGCGAGGAAGACCGCGCCCGCGCCATCTGCCAGTTCTGCGACACCGATTTCGTCGGCACCGATGGCGAGAACGGCGGCAAGTTCAAGTCGGCGGCTGAGCTGGCCGACAAGATCAACGGCTTCTGGCCGGCCCGCCATGCGGCCAGCAAATACGTTGTCTTCACCGGCGGCGAGCCCCTGCTGCAACTGGATACGGCCCTGATCGAGGCCATGCATGCGGTCGGCTTTGAAATCGCCATCGAGACCAATGGCACCATCGAAGTACCCGAGGGCGTGGACTGGATCTGCGTGAGCCCCAAGATGGGTTCGGAATTGAAGGTCAAACGCGGCAGCGAACTCAAAGTCGTGGTGCCGCAACCCGGACAGCCGCTGGACGAATATGAAAAGCTGGATTTCCAGCACTTCCTGCTGCAGCCCATGGATGGCCTGCAGGCGGCCGCCAATACCCGCCTGGCCATCGAGATGGTCAAGAACAACCCCAAGTGGAAGCTGAGCATCCAGACCCACAAGCTGCTCAATATCCCCTGACTGATTTTTTGCTTTTTTCTTCATGCGGCGCTGCGCCGCGTGATTACAATGGCTTCACCCGGCCTGCTGCACGGCTTGTGCGGCGGCCATCCTCGAAGAAACATTCATGCTCACCATTACCCGCAAACTCGAATTCGACGCCGGCCACCGCATTCCGGACCACAAGAGCCAGTGCCGCAACCTGCACGGCCACCGCTATACGCTGGAAATCACCCTGACCGGCGCGGTCATCGACATCGAGGGCAATTCCGACAACGGCATGATCATGGACTTTTCCGACATCAAGGCCCTGGCCAAGGAGCACCTGGTCGACGTCTGGGACCATGCCTTCCTGGTCTATGAAAAGGACGCACCGGTCCGCGACTTCCTGGCCAGCCTGCCGGGCCACAAGACGGTCATCATCGGCAGCATCCCGACGGTCGAAAACCTGGCGCGCGAAGCCTTCGCCATCCTCAAGGCGGCCTACAAGGACCGCTACGGCACTGGCCTGCACCTGCAGAAGCTGGTGCTGCACGAAACGCCCAACTGCTGGGCTGAAGTCACGGCCGACTGATGGACGGCGCTGTCCTCCCGCAAGCCATCACCGAGGCCGACCTGCGCCACATGCGCGCCGCGCTCGACCAGGCCAACAATGCCTGGGCGCTGGGCGAGGTGCCGGTGGGTGCGGTGGTGGTCAAGGATGGCGTGGTCATCGCCACCGGCTTCAACCAGCCCATCGGCAAGCACGATCCGACCGCCCATGCGGAGATCATGGCGCTGCGCCGGGCGGCCGAGAAGCTGGGCAACTATCGCCTGCCCGGATGTGAGCTCTACGTCACGCTGGAACCCTGCGTGATGTGTTCCGGTGCCATGATGCACGCCCGCCTGGCACGCGTGGTCTATGGCGCGGCCGATCCCAAGACCGGTGCGTGCGGCTCGGTGGTGAACCTGTTTGAGCAAGACAAGCTGAACCATCACACCGAACTGCTGGGCGGCGTGATGGCCGAGGAGTGTGGCCAGTTACTGAAAGAATTCTTCGCCATGCGACGCGAACAAGTGAAGCAGCAACGCCTGCTCGACGCCGCCGCGCAAGGCGATGCACAAGCATCAGGTGAACCAACATGACGATCGCAACTGCTGGCCGTGAATTGCTGGAAGGACTGGTCCTGCCGGGAACGGGGGTGGCCATTGTGGCACCGTGTGGCCATGCCGGGCTGGATCCCGCCGGCGTGCAGCGCGGCGTGGCCTTGCTGGAATCGCTGGGCTGCCGGGTGCGCAATTTCTACGACCATGCCCGGCGCTACCAACGCTTCGGCGCCACCGATGAGCAGCGCGCGGCGCAACTGATGGAAGCGGCGGCCGACCCGGAAATCGACGTCATCATGGGGTTGCGTGGCTCCTATGGGATGAGCCGTATCCTGCCGGCGCTGGACATTCCCGCGCTGGCCGCCAGTGGCAAGCTGCTGGTGGGCTACAGCGATTTCACGGCCCTGCAGTGCTGCCTGCTGGCGCAATCGGGTTACGCCGGTTTCCAGGGGCCGATGCTCTCCGGTGATTTTGGCGCCGAATCGCCCAACTGGGCAGCGCTGGCGAATTTATGGCGCACGCTGACTTCAGCGCAGGTGGTGGTCCACAACTATGACGGCCCGGCAGGTGCAGATCGCGTCCCCAACGGCGACCGCCGTACCGATCCGCTGAGCCCGGTGCTGCAGTGCGCGGGCAAGCTGTGGGGCGGCAATCTGGCGATGATGGCGCATATGGTTGGCCATCCGCAGTTTCCCGCCATCGACGGCGGGATTCTGTTCCTGGAGGATGTGAATGAACATCCGTTCCGGGTGGAACGCATGATCCTGCAGCTGGAGCAGGCTGGCGTGCTGGCCAGGCAGAAGGCCATCCTGCTGGGCGACTTCTCGGCCTACCGCCTGGCCGAGATCGACAACGGCTACGATTTCACCGAGATGCTGGCTTTCCTGCGCCAGCGCATCGCCACCCCCATCGTGACCGGTCTGCCCTTCGGCCATGTGCGCGATCTGGTGACGCTACCGCTGGGCGCGCACGCGGCGCTCGATGCCCGCGGTGCAGAAGGCTTCACCTTGACCCTCTCGGATTATCCGACCCTGGCCCGCCGGTGAGACTGCAGGCGGCCCGGCGGGCTGCTTGCATGCTCAGTGAAGGAATCGTCACTTTTCCTTGATTTCCACCTTGACCGCGTCCTGTTCGACCGTGATCTTGCCGGGCTCGAAGGTCTTGCCGTTCATCTGCAGCTGTTCGGGCTTGAAGGTATAGAGCGCGTAGTCGCGCAGGAACTGGTCGGCGGCGGCATTGCCCAGGGTGGTCAGCTGCTGCGCGTATTGCGGCGGCAGGTCGGTGCTGTCGACCTTGTCCACCTTGGGCGCATCCAATCGCAGCGAGCGCGTGGCCGGATCGTACTTGAATGCGCTGCTCAGGGTCAGCACCGCGTTGACCGGGCGCTGCAGGAGCAGGGGATTGGCAATCTGGGCGTCGACCACGGTATTCATGCGGTTTTCGGACGGCAGCATGCCCAGGCGCGGGTTGCTGAAGGTCACGTCGAAGATGTCCATGTAGCGCATCTTGCGCGGGAATTGCGGGGCGATGGCCGTCTGCAGTTGCTGTCTGGAGACGGTGTATTCATTGGTCCAGACGTTGTAACCGGTGTCGGCGGCCTGCGCCGGCATCAGCGGCAAGGCCAGAGCGGACAGGGTGAGGACGGCGGCGGGAAGAAAGACTCGCTTCATGCTTGCAGTTTCCAGAGTGGCAAATTGGGTCAGAGCGCCCGCGACGGGCGAAAATTCCGGGCAATTGTAAGCGTGCGGGGTCTCCTGAGGCGCACAAAGATTGGTTGTTGGCAATTTTTCACCGGCTCTCCCGCCCGCAAGGCAAGCCGCAGCAGGCTCGCGGTGGTAAAATGCCGGGTTTCGCGTGCCGCAGTTTCGTTGTTGATCGGCGTACGCAAGTTACATTTTTGAAAAGGTTTTCGCAGTGCTATCCACCGCAAACATCACCATGCAGTTCGGCGCCAAGCCGTTGTTCGAGAACATTTCCGTCAAGTTCGGCGATGGCAATCGCTACGGCCTGATCGGCGCCAATGGCTGCGGCAAATCCACCTTCATGAAGATTCTGGGCGGCGACCTGGAGCCGTCGGGCGGCAACGTCAGCCTGGACGTGAACGAGCGCCTGGGCAAGCTGCGCCAGGATCAGTTCGCGTATGAAGAAATGCGCGTGCTGGATGTGGTCATGATGGGCCACGTGGAAATGTGGGCGGCCATGTCCGAGCGCGATGCGATCTACGCCAATCCGGATGCCACTGACGACGACTACATGAAGGCCGCCGACCTGGAAGCCAAGTTCGCCGAATACGACGGCTACACCGCCGAAGCGCGTGCCGGCGAGCTGCTGCTGGGCGTGGGTGTGCCCATCGAACAGCACACCGGCCCGATGAGCAATGTCGCACCCGGCTGGAAGCTGCGCGTGCTGCTGGCTCAGGCCCTGTTCTCCAACCCGGACATCCTGCTGCTGGACGAGCCGACCAACAACCTGGACATCGACACCATCCGCTGGCTGGAAGAAGTGCTCAACGAGCGCAATTCCACCATGATCATCATTTCCCACGATCGCCACTTCCTGAACCAGGTCTGTACCCACATGGCCGACATGGATTACGGCACGCTGAAGATCTATCCCGGCAACTATGACGACTACATGCTGGCGTCATCGCAAGCGCGAGCGCAACAGTTGGCCGTCAACGCCAAGGCCAAGGAAAAAGTGGCCGAACTGCAGGACTTCGTGCGCCGCTTCTCGGCCAACAAGTCCAAGGCCCGCCAGGCGACTTCGCGCGCCAAGCAGATCGACAAGATCAAGGTCGAGGACATCAAGCCGTCTTCCCGCGTGAACCCGTTCGTGCGCTTCGAAGGCGAAAAGAAGCTGCACCGCCTGGCCGTGGAAACCCAGAGCATCACCAAGACCTACGACCGCGACATCTTCAAGAACTTCAGCATCATGGTCGAAGCCGGCGAGAAGATCGCCATCATCGGTGCCAACGGCGCGGGTAAAACCACTCTGCTGCGCAGCATCGGCGGCGATGTGACCGGCCTGCATCCGGATTCGGGCGAGGTGAAGTGGGCAGAGAATGCCAACGTCGGCTATATGCCCCAGGATCCGACCGAGGAATTCGCCGGTGGCGAGACCCTGACCGACTGGATGGGCAAGTGGACCCAGGAAGGCGACGATGACCAGGCCGTGCGCGGCATTCTGGGCCGTCTGCTGTTCTCGGGCGACGATGTGAAGAAATCGGTGAAGGTGCTCTCCGGTGGCGAAAAGGGCCGCATGATGTACGGCAAGCTGATGCTGGGCCGCCACAACGTGCTGCTGATGGATGAGCCGACCAACCACATGGATATGGAATCCATCGAATCGCTCAACATCGCGCTGGAAAAGTACGCCGGTACGCTGATCTTCGTGTCGCACGACCGTGAATTCGTGTCCTCGCTGGCCACCCGCATCCTCGAAGTGAAGGACGGCCAGGTGATCGACTTCCAGGGCGGCTACGAAGACTACCTGGCCAGCCAGGGCATCGAATAATTCCCCCAACCGCATCAGCACAGCATTGTTGACCGCCATGCAAGCAACAGCAACCAAGGTCGTCGAATTCGAGCGACCGCAAATGGAGACCGGCGGCAGTTGTACCGCCAATGCGTGGGCCAAGGTACCGGCCACGCCCAGCCCCGAGGAACGCGCGCAATTGAAGGCGCGCATCCGCCAGCTGCTCAAGGAAAAGCAGGCGGTGCTGGTGGCGCACTACTACGTCGATGGCGACCTGCAGGACCTGGCCGAGGAAACCGGCGGCTGCGTCTCGGATTCACTGGAGATGGCGCGTTTCGGCCGTGATCATGCCGCACAGACCCTGGTTGTGGCCGGCGTGCGCTTCATGGGCGAGACCGCCAAGATCCTCAGCCCCGAAAAGCGCATCCTGATGCCCGACCTGGACGCGACCTGCTCGTTGGACCTGGGTTGTCCGGCCGATGAGTTCGCGGCCTTCTGCGACCAGCATCCGGACCGCACCGTGGTGGTCTATGCCAATACCAGCGCGGCCGTGAAGGCCCGTGCCGACTGGATGGTGACTTCCGGCATTGGTCTTGAGATCGTCCAGCACCTGCACGCCCAGGGCAAGAAGATCCTGTGGGCACCGGACAAGCACCTGGGCAGCTACATCCAGAAGCAGACCGGCGCCGACATGCTGCTGTGGCAGGGTTCCTGTCTCGTGCATGACGAATTCAAGGGCATCGAGCTGGAACTGATGCGCGCCGAAAATCCCGACGCACTGGTGCTGGTGCACCCGGAGTCGCCCGAAGCGGTGGTGGCGCAGGCCGATGTGATCGGGTCGACCTCGCAGCTGATCGCGGCGGTGCAATCGTCCGATGCGCCGGCTTTCATCGTCGCTACTGACAATGGCATCCTGCACAAGATGCGCGCAGCGGCTCCTGGCAAGCGTTTCATCGATGCCCCCACCGCCGGCAACAGCGCCACCTGCAAGAGCTGTGCGCACTGTCCGTGGATGGCCATGAATGGCTTGCAGAATCTGCTGCACGTGCTGGAAACCGGCGCCAATGAAATCCACGTCGATCCGGCGATCGGCAAGCAGGCCGTGGTCTGCATCGACCGCATGCTGGACTTCGCCGCCCAGCGCAAGGCCAAGGTCCGCCCCTCGGCGCGCCTTGAAGACGAACAGCAACTGTTTGCAGGAATCGGCCCCGCATGACGCTCCACGCCCTCAAGACTGCCTCGACCATCGCGGCCAGCAATCTGCGCAATCCTTTCGGTCCTTTCGATGCCGCGCTGCATGCGGCTTTCGATGCCAACGTCAACCAGGCCATCGCCGAGGATGTGGGCGACTGCGACTACACGGGCCTCCTGGTGCCGGAAAACGAATTCGTGAAGGCCCGCGTCATCGTGCGCGAAGCTGCCGTGCTGTGCGGTGCGCCCTGGTTCGAGGCCGTCATGACCCGGCTCGACCCGCGCCTGCAGGTCAGCTGGAGCTATGCCGAAGGCGACCTGATGGCCGCCGACAGCGAGGTCTGCACCATCGAAGGCCCGGCCCGTGCCCTGCTGACCGCCGAGCGCGGCGCACTCAATTTCCTGCAGCTGCTTTCGGGCGTGGCCAGCGCCACCCGGCGTTACGTGGACGTGGTGCAGGGCACGCGCGCGGCCATTCTCGATACCCGCAAGACCTTGCCCGGCCTGCGCCTGGCGCAGAAATACGCGGTGCGCGTGGGCGGTGGCGCCAACCAGCGGCTGGCGCTGTATGACGGCATCCTCATCAAGGAAAACCACATCGCGGCCGCCGGCGGCATCACTGCGGCTGTGGCTGCCGCCTTGAAGCTCAACGCAGGTGTGACCATCCAGGTCGAGGTGGAAAGCATTGCCGAGCTCAATGAAGCCCTGCAGGCTGGTGCTGAGTCGATCCTGCTGGACAATTTCTCTCTGGACATGATGCGCGAGGCTGTGGCGGTCAATGCGGGGCGCGCCTTGCTTGAAGCCTCCGGCGGCATCAACATGCAGACCGTGCGCGCCATTGCCGAAACCGGCGTGGATCGCATCTCCATCGGCAGCCTCACCAAGGATATCCAGGCGACTGATTTTTCCTTGCGCGTGATTGCCTGACCTGCTGAACGGCCGGCCTCACCCTTGCATCGGCCTGGCGCAGTAACTTGCACCAGGCTTCACTTTTTTGCGTGCCTGCATGCAGGAACGTATCTCGGTTTTCCCCTTCAAACGCCAGATGCCGACGACAATGCTTCGTCGGCAATGACGATAAACAACGGGGGAGCCCATGAAAACCTTTCACTGCGACAATTGCAGCGCGCAAGTCTTTTTCGAAAACACCGTATGTGGCAATTGTGGCTGGATGCTGGGTTATCAGCCTCAATTGCAGGCCATTGCCAGCTTTTCGCCGCTGGAGCCGGCAGTCGCACCGGCGCCGGATGCCGAAGCCGCCGTTCCTGAAGCCGGGCCGGGGCGCTGGCGCAGCGTCAGGCCGCAGAACGAGGGTGTTGTGTTCAAGCAGTGCGTCAACTACTGGCGCGAAAACATCTGCAACTGGATGCTCGATGAGCGCGAGCCGCACGAGTTGTGTGCCTCCTGCCGCCTCACGCGCGTCATTCCCAATCTCGACGAAGGCAACAACCGGGTGCTGTGGAGCCGCCTGGAGACGGCCAAGCGGCGCCTGCTGCATTCTCTCTGGACCTTGCAATTGCAGCCGGTACCGAAGATGGAAGATGAAGAAGCCGGCCTTGCCTTCGAATTCCTGCAAGACCTTCCGCATGGCGAGCGGGTGCTGACCGGGCATGCCGATGGCGTCATCACCATCAACATTGCCGAAGCCGATCCCGCCTACCGCGAACAGGCGCGCGAGCAGATGGCCGAGCCGTATCGCACGCTGCTGGGGCATTTCCGGCATGAGAGCGGCCATTACTATTTCGACCGGCTGGTGGCGCCAACCAACTGGATCACACCGTTCCGGGAGATGTTCGGTGACGAGCGCCAAGACTATGGCGAAGCGCTCAAGGCCCATTACGAGAATGGCCCGCGCCCGGACTGGGAAGAAAACTTCGTCAGTGCCTACGCCAGCAGCCACCCCTGGGAAGACTGGGCGGAGACCTGGGCCCATTATCTTCATATGTTCGATACGCTGGAGACGGCCTATGCCTGCGGCGTGCAGCTGCGGCCGCGCCATGAGGGCGAGCAGAAGCTGGTCATCAAGGCGCCGCCGGTGGCGGCCGGTTCCTTTGACGAATTGGCCCGCGAGTGGTTTGCGCTGACCTATGTGCTCAACAGCCTCAATCGCAGCATTGGCATGCCGGATTCCTATCCCTTCACCTTGTCCACGCCGGTACTGCAGAAACTGCGCTTCGTGCATGAAGTGGTCAATGGCGGCGCGCCGTCTTGAGGCTCGCAGGATTTCGATTGTTGCTAGTTGATTGAAGGGGGCAGGGAGTCATTCTCCCTGCAGCGACTCGAAGCGGCTCATCAATTCCAGCGGTAGAGCTGGCAAGGAGAGTTGCATGGGGCGTCCCTTCATCGTCGTCGGTGACAAGACCAGCCATGGTGGCACGGTCATTTCCGGCGATCAGACCTTTCTCGTTCATGGCAAGGCCGTCGCGCGGGTCGGCGACCTGACCAGCTGTCCCCAATGCAAAGGGACATTTCCCATCACATCCGGTGCGGGCGACATGAAGTCCATGGGCCAGGCACCGGCGCGTGACGGCGACCGCACGGCGTGTGGCGCCACGCTCATCGCCAGCCAAGGGGTGGCCACGCACTCGGAAGAAAAAACGGCAGCTCAGGCGGCCCCTTCCGGCACCGCTGCCAGCGCGGACAGAGAGCCTGTTCCGCCCGCGGCCTCGTCGCCTTCCTCGATTTGACTGCCTTGTCTGGCTGCTGCCGCGCAGTCTGGCCAGTCCTTGTTGGTGCGCGCATGAGAACCCCGTTGCCACATGGCCGGATCAAGCCCCTGCCGCAGCCGCTGGCGGGAGAGCAACTGCATGTACTGGTCGATGGAGTCCATTTTGCCGAGATGAACTTCTCGGTGCCCCTTGCTGAGCAGCCCGGTGCAACCAGTCTGTTCGCGGGCACGGAAGAAGAATCCTTGATGGAGGGTGGTCCCTGGTTGCTGGCGGTGCAGCGGCAGTCCTATGCGCTTTGCCGCCAGTTGATCGCGCTGGAGCGGAGCCGGGCAGCGGTTTCCTGGATTTATGCAGCGTTCGACACGGCCGCGCTTGCCGCGCATTTGCAGGCGCGCCTGAACCTGCGCCTGCCGGATGGCCGCTCGGCCCTGCTGCGATTCTGGGATCCGCGCGTACTGGCGACGCTGGCGCGGCGGCTGGATGAAGCGCAACGTATCGCGTTCTTTCATTCAATCCGGCAATGGCATTTCGTGGTGGACGGCCGTCCGGTTCACATAGGACGCGACCATGCTTGAACTCACGTCCGAACAATACCGGCAGTTCCTGCACATCGATACCCAGCACTTCATAGCCGCTGCTGCCGACCAGTATCTTGCGCAGCACCAGGACATGCGCAGCGATCCCGGCCGGAATGCGGTGATCGAACGCATGCGCATCACCTATGAACGAGGCCGCTCGATGGGGTTCACCTCGACGCCCCATCTGCTTTACATGATGACCCTGGAGGCCGGGGCACCGGGTCTTTTTGGGGATGAGCTGATTCGCCACTACCTCAGCATGCCGGGGGCGACACCGGAACAGCGGCTCGATGACTTCGACGCCATCCTGGCCAACGAATTGCAACGGATGAAGGAGGAAGAATAATGGCAGCCATTGCCGTTCAAGTCGGCCGCGCGGCGGCGCAACGCGCGGTGCCCGTGATCAAGCGTTGGTTGCCTCGTGTTGCCGGCGGCACAGGGGGTGTGGTGGTGGGGGAGCAAATCGAGGATCGCAGAAGCGAAGCGGACAAGGCCAAAGATGCGCCGCTGGCCAAGGCCGAGGTGGACGCGGCTGCGCGCGAGAAGTGCCGGGATTGTCCGCCGCTGGCGGGGCATGAGATCACCAAGAATTTCAAGGAACACAAATCATGGATGGATTATCAGGCACGCGTTACTGGCATGCGTGCCGGGCCGCTGTTTTTGACGGAGTGGAAGTACGAGGGCCGGGAGTTTGATGGATTCAAGGCGACCGAATGTTTGTTGATGGATGCAAAGGCTGGATATGACCAGTTTTTTGTCGCCCCGAATCAGTTCAAGTACCACTTCCAACGCGAAATCATGAGCGACATGGTTGAGAAGGCTCGAAAGCAGCACGGAGTTGCGCTGCCTCGCCCGCCGGTGCAATTGAGATGGTACTTCCAAGAGCCCTTGTCCTACCAATACATGGCGCCCTTGATCGCCCAGATTTCTCCGACCATTCAAATCATTCACCTTCCCTGAATCCAGATCAAGCATCATGAAACCTTTTGACATGCAAATATTCTTGCCTGCTCCTGTCGTTGCACAGGACCTGACGCAACGAATGGGAACAATCCATGAATTTGTCCGGAGCTTGGCTGAACAAGATGGGAATTTGCGACCACAGAACTGGTTATTGGCAACAGGCGATATGGAGGGGTCCTTCCGTTATCCTGCGTTCGATGGGGAAAAAGCTTCCTCGGCCCTGATTGCGGTTTATCGCGAGCGATACCGAGGGGAGTCTGCTTCATCCTGCCGCCATGTGACGCTCTGGAATGGAGAAATGGAAGCAGGGCGTGGTGCCAGTATTGCATATCAGTTTAATCACGCTGATGGGGCAGCGGAAATCATCTCTCTGTCCGTCCAGGATATGTCCGTCTGGGCTGTGGCTACAGTGGCTGAAACTATTGAAAAGGTAGTTCAGCTTTTTGCTCCGAAAGTACTGTTTGTCCAGCCTGCCCGGTATCGCCCGGTATTTCGGGACAAGCCCGGAGTCGGCTGGATGCTTTACCTGCCCCGTCAACTCTCGGCCAGGCAAGTTCCCGAAGCTGCCCGACTGGAGCCCGTGCACGACCCTGCCGGCCAACTGATGGGCGCGATCATCATCAGCGTCGCCGATACGATCTTCGACATCGATAACCCCGCTCACGTACGCACTGCCCATGACATCGAGGTCAGGCTGACGGATCAGAACTTGCTGCCGCGCTATCCGGATCTGCTGATCTGACAGAAGGCTGGCGAATCGCACAATAAAAAACCCGGAAGTTTCCTTCCGGGTTTTTTATCATGAGGCGCTCAGCAGGATTCAGTCATCACGCCCTTCCAGCGCACGGTTCAGGCTCAGCGCAGCCAGCGAACCCACAGCGCCGGACAGCAGGTAGAAGCTCACGTAAGCCATCCCGAAGTGCGCCGACAAGCCCAGCGCCACCAGCGGTGCGAAACCGGCTCCGACCAGCCAGGCCAGGTCTGAAGTCAGGGCCGCGCCAGTGTAGCGATAGCGGGCCTTGAAGTTGGCCGTCACGGCACCGGCAGCCTGGCCGTAAGACAAGCCCAGGAGTGCAAAGCCGATCAGGATGAAGGTGTTCTGGCCGGACTCACCACCATTCATCAAGCTCGGGACGAAGGCCGACAGGATCGCGATCAGCAGTGCCATCGAACCCAGGGTATTGCGGCGGCCGAAACGGTCCGCAACCAGACCCGAGACGACGATGCCGACTGCCATGATCAGGCCGCCCCAGATCTGGATCACCAGGAAATCCGACGCTTCACGCAGCGAATACAGCTTGATCCACGACAGCGGGAACACCGTCACCAGGTGGAACAGCGCATAGCTGGCCAGGGCGGCGAGGGCGCCGATGATGATGTTGCGGCCTTGGGTGGTGGCCAGCTCAACCACGCCGGCCGGCTCCAGCTCGCGCTCATCGAGCAGCTTGGCGTATTCCGGTGCCGACACCAGGCGCAGGCGCGAGAACAGCGCCACCACGTTGATGGCAAAGGCCACATAGAAGGGGAAACGCCAGCCCCAGTCAAGGAAGTCGGTCGTGGTCAGCGTGGCCAGCATGTAGGCAAACAGGCTGGCAGCGATCACGAAGCCCAGCGGCGCACCCAGTTGGCCCAGTGCGGCATACCAGCCGCGCTTGTTCGGCGGGGCGTTCATCGCCAGCAGCGAAGGCAGGCCGTCCCACGCACCGCCCAGCGCCACCCCTTGACCGACACGCAAGAGCGAGAGCAAGATGATGGCCCACACACCAATGTGTTCGTAAGTTGGCAATAACGCAATGCCCGCAGTCGAAAAGCCGAGCATGAACAACGCCAGCGTCAGTTTTACCTCTCGGCCGTAGTGCTTTTGAATCGCCATGAAGATCGTGGTCCCGATGGGGCGGGCCAGGAAGGCGAAGGCAAAGATCACGAAGGCGTAGAGCGTGCCTTCCAGTTTCGGTTCGTTGGGAAAGAAGACCGCCGGGAACACCAGCACCGAAGCCAGTGCATAAACGAAGAAGTCGAAGTATTCGGACGCGCGTCCGATCAAGACGCCCACCGCGATCTCACCGGGTTCGATCGTGCCGTGTTCGTGGTGAGTGGAAGGATTGCTGGATTGAGGCCGGAGTTGACCGGAACCTTCACCATTGTGGATGCTGGTGCTTGCCATGGCTTTGTCTCCCACTGTTAGAGGTTTAGTCGCAGTACGTGCTACAAATCCCAACCTGGCAGGTGGCAAGTGACAGGGTGGGACAAAACGTCCAATCGCCAACACACTTTATTGGCGTTACATTACCACGCTCTGATACATACGACTGGAATTTTCCTTCATGGTTTCTCAAATCCTCCGTCGCGGATTGCTCCTGCTTCCTGCGCTTCTGTTGGCTGGGTGCAACACCGTCGTGATGAATCCTTCCGGCGACATCGCTAACCAGCAAGCACGCCTGATCGTCATCTCGACCGCGTTGATGCTGCTCATCATCGTCCCGGTGATCATCCTGACGCTGCTGTTCGCATGGCGTTATCGCAAGAGCAACACTTCCGCTCCCTACGAGCCGGACTGGGATCACTCGACCCGCCTGGAACTGGTCATCTGGGGCGCACCCCTGCTGATCATCATCGCCCTGGGCCTGTTGACCTGGATCACCACCCACACCCTGGACCCGTACCGTCCGCTCTCGCGCATCGACGCCGAGCGTCCGCTGTCGCCCCAGGTCAAACCGCTGGTGGTGGAAGTCGTGGCGCTGGACTGGAAGTGGCTGTTCATCTATCCGGAACAAGGCATCGCTACTGTCAATGAGTTGGCTGCACCCGTGGATGTTCCCATCCAGTTCAAGATTACTGCCTCCAACGTGATGAACTCGTTCTACATCCCGGCACTGGCAGGCCAGATCTACGCGATGCCGAGCATGGAAACCAAGCTGCACGCCGTCATCAACAAGGCCGGCGAATATGAAGGTTTCTCGGCCAACTACAGTGGTGCGGGCTTCTCGCACATGCGCTTCAAGTTCCATGGCCTGGACCAGGCCGGCTTTGACGCTTGGGTGCAGAAGGCCAAGGCGGGCGCTGGCAAGCTGGACCGTGCCGAATACCTGAAACTGGAACAGCCGAGCGAACGCGAACCTGCCCGCCTGATTGGCAGCGTCGAGCCCGAACTGTTCCACGCCATCGTGAATCGTTGCGTCGCACCCAACACGGTTTGCATGGACAAGATGATGGCCACCGACCTGAACGTGAAACCGGGCCAGCAAAAGGCCGAATGATTTCCTTGCCTGGTAGCCGTATCAGCGCAGCAGAACACCGCTGCGCCCCCATTTCCTTTTTCCCCGGGAAGTAAAGATGTCTGACAATTTTGACCTGATAAAGCTGATCTTCGGTCGTCTCAGTCTGGAAGCGATTCCATACCATGAGCCGATCCTGATCGGTACCTTCGCCATGGTGGCGCTGGGCGGCATAGTAGTACTCGGCCTGCTCACCAAATATCGCCTGTGGGGCATGCTGTGGCGCGACTGGTTCACCAGTATCGACCACAAGCGCATCGGCATCATGTATATCGTGCTGGCCATTGTCATGCTGCTGCGCGGCTTTGCCGACGCACTGATGATGCGTGCGCAGCAAGCCATCGCCTTTGGCGACAATGCCGGCTTCCTGCCGCCGCACCACTATGACCAGGTGTTCACCGCCCACGGCGTGATCATGATCTTCTTCGTGGCCATGCCCCTGGTGACCGGTCTGATGAACTACGTCGTGCCCCTGCAGATCGGTGCACGTGACGTGGCCTTCCCCTTCCTGAACAACTTCAGCTTCTGGATGACCACCTTCGGCGCACTGCTGGTGATGGCCTCGCTGTTCGTGGGCGAATTCGCCCGCACCGGCTGGCTGGCTTACCCGCCGCTGTCGGGCATCCTGTACAGCCCTGACGTGGGGGTGGATTACTACATCTGGGCCTTGCAGGTGGCCGGGGTAGGGACACTGCTTTCCGGCATCAACCTGGTGGTGACCATCGTCAAGATGCGCGCCCCGGGCATGAACATGATGAAGATGCCGGTCTTCACCTGGACCTCGCTCTGCACCAACGTCCTGATCGTGGCTGCCTTCCCGGTGCTGACCGCTGTCCTGGGCATGCTGTCTCTGGACCGCATCTTCGGTACCAACTTCTTCACCAACGACATGGGCGGCAACGCCATGATGTACGTGAACCTGATCTGGATCTGGGGCCACCCCGAGGTGTACATCCTGATCCTGCCGGCTTTCGGCGTGTTCTCGGAAATCGTGTCGACCTTCAGCGGCAAGCGCCTGTTCGGTTACACCTCCATGGTGTATGCGACCGTCGTGATTACGATCCTGTCCTACCTGGTGTGGCTGCACCACTTCTTCACCATGGGTTCGGGTGCCAGCGTGAACTCGTTCTTCGGCATCACCACGATGATCATTTCGATCCCGACCGGTGCCAAGATCTTCAACTGGCTCTTCACGATGTACCGCGGCCGTATCCGCTTCGAAGTGCCGATGCTGTGGACCATCGGTTTCATGGTCACCTTCGTCATCGGTGGCATGACCGGCGTGCTGCTGGCCGTTCCCCCGGCTGACTTCGTGCTGCACAACTCGCTGTTCCTGATCGCCCACTTCCACAACGTCATCATCGGCGGCGTGGTGTTCGGCATGTTCGCCGGCATCAACTTCTGGTTCCCGAAGGCCTTCGGCTTCAAGCTGAACGAATTCTGGGGCAAGTGCTCGTTCTGGTTCTGGCTGGTCGGCTTCTACCTGGCCTTCATGCCGCTGTATGTACTGGGCCTGATGGGCGTGACCCGCCGCATGAGCCACTTCGATGATCCGTCGCTGCAGATCTGGTTCGTGGTCGCTGCACTGGGTGCTGGTCTGATCGCCCTGGGCATCGGTTCCTTCATCATCCAGATCGCTGTCTCGATCCGCGACCGCAAGAAGCTGGCCGATGTGACCGGTGACCCGTGGAACGGCCGTACCCTGGAATGGTCGACTTCGTCGCCGCCGCCGGCTTACAACTTCGCCTTCACCCCGGTCGTGCATGACAACGACGCCTGGGCTGACATGAAGAAGAACAACTATCAGCGTCCGCTGGGTGATTTCGTGGAAATCCACATGCCCAAGAACACCGGTGCCGGCTTCATCATCGCCGCGCTGTCCGCTGCCGTTGGCTTCGCCATGATCTGGCACATGTGGTTGCCCGCCGTGGCTGGTTTCGTCGCCCTGTGCGTGGCCACCATCGTGCACACCTTTAATTACAACCGCGACTACTACATCCCGGCCGACGAAGTCGTCCGTGTCGAAGCAGAGCGCACACGTCTGTTGAATAGCCATGTCTGAAGCAATCAACCACACGGCCGACGCGACGCCTAGCTCGCGCTATTTCGTCCGCCATCACCATCCGGAGAACGGCACTTTGCTGGGCTTCTGGATCTACCTGATGAGCGATTGCCTGATCTTCGCCTGCCTGTTTGCGTGCTACGCCGTCCTGGGCCGCAACTATGCAGGCGGTCCGACCGGCGCCGAGCTGTTCGACCTGCCGCTGGTGGCGCTGAACACCGCGCTGCTGCTGCTGTCGTCGATCACCTACGGTTTCGCCATGCTGGCCATGCAGGCCAAGAAGCAGCAGAACACCATCATCTGGCTGATCATCACGGGTCTGCTGGGTGCCGGCTTCATCTACTTCGAACTGTACGAGTTCCTGCACCTGATCCACGAAGGCGCAGGCCCGGCACGCAGTGGCTTCCTGACCTCGTTCTTCGCGCTGGTCGGTACCCACGGTCTGCACGTTTCCTTCGGCATCATCTGGCTGGTCGTGCTGCTGTTCCAGATCAACAAGCACGGCCTGACCGAAGCCAACGGCCGTCGCCTGATGTGCCTGTCGATGTTCTGGCACTTCCTGGACGTGGTCTGGATCGGCGTCTTCACCTTTGTCTATCTGATGGGAGTCCTGCCATGAGCCGCGGCCACCAAGAACACCCGGCCCGACCGATGGGCCATCAAGACGACCATGGCCACGGTCATGGTCATGGCGACCACGCCGCACACGGCACGATGAAGGATTACGTCACCGGCTTCGTGCTGGCCGTGATCCTCACCGCGATCCCGTTCTGGATGGTCATGAACAAGACCATCGCGAACCCGGCAACTCTGGGCATCGTATTGCTGGTCTTCGCGGCAGTGCAGATCGTGGTGCACATCAAGTATTTCCTGCACATGAACAGCAAGTCCGAAGGTGGATGGAACATGCTGGCGATGATCTTCACCGTCGTCATCGTGGTGATCGCACTGTCCGGTTCGCTGTGGGTCATGTATCACTTGAACCACAACATGATGCCGACCATGTCGCCTGAAAACATGCCGACCGAAACCGTGCCGCAGTCGATGCAGGGTATGCAAGGCATGCAACACGGCGCAGCCCCATCGAAATGAGCCCGACGCCAACTGATGGCGTGACGCAAGGCAAAGAAAGCGGGGCGGCGCAAGCCGCCCCGGTATCCCGCACAAAGGCCAGCTTGTTGCTGCTGACGCTTTTGGCGGGATTTTTCTTTCTGGTCTTCGCTGCGCTGGGAACCTGGCAGGTCTATCGCCTGCAATGGAAGCTGGACCTGATCGCCAAGGTCGACGCCCGGGTGCACGCCGCGCCGGTGGCGCCACCCGCTGCGCAGGACTGGCCGAACGTGACTGCCGAGCGCGATGAATACAAGCGCGTGGCCTTGAGCGGCCGCTACCTGTACAGCAAGACGGTGGCCGTACAGGCCAGTACCGACCTGGGCAGCGGTGCCTGGCTGCTGACGCCCTTGCAGACCGCCGACGGCAGCGTAGTGCTGATCAATCGCGGCTTCGTCTCGGTATCGCCGCTCAAGCTGGCTGACTCCCAGCTGGCGGATGCGCCTGCAGGCCAGCTGAACGAAGTGACTGGATTGCTGCGCATGAGCGAGCAGGGGGGCGGCTTCCTGCGCAGCAATGACGCCGCGCAGAATCGCTGGTATTCGCGCGATGTGAAGGCAATTGCACAAGCCCGAAATCTGCCAGCGGGGCAGGTGGCACCGTATTTCGTCGATGCCGACAAGGCGTCGTCGGAAGCCAATGCCGCCAGCGCTCCTGATGCGCAGAAACCCGTCGGTGGCCTGACCGTGATCGCCTTCCACAACAGCCACTTGGTCTATGCCCTGACCTGGTACGCTCTGGCGCTCATGTCGCTGGGTGCGGGCTATTGGGTGATCCGCGACGAACGCCGCTGGCGCCAGCGCATCCAGGATGCGCAATCCAGGGGCTGAGCGATGACTGCCTCCGACACCGTCGCCAAGCGCAAGACCCTGCGCGAGCGCTGGCAGCGCCTGCGCCAGGGCGAGCAGAACCCGGCCGGCCACCAGAACATGCTGCTGCTGATCCAGCTGCGCTGGCTGGCGGTGCTGGGGCAGGTCTCCACGATTGCCTTCGTGGTGCTGGTGTTCGACCTGCACCTGCCGCTGCCGCACATGCTGGAGGTGCTGTCCTGCCTGATCGCCTTCAACATCGCCAGCCACCTGCGCTGGCATGAACGGCGCATCGCCACCAATGCCGAACTGTTCCTGGCCTTGCTGGTGGATGTGGCGGTGCTGACCTTCCAGCTTTACCTGAGCGGCGGCATCACCAATCCCTTCGCCTTCCTGTACCTGATGCAGATCATCCTCTCGGCCGTGCTCCTGAAGCCCTGGTCGAGCTGGGCCATCGTCGCCGTGACCATGGCCTGCCTGGCGGGACTGGCACTGTTTTCCGAGCCGCTGGCACTGCCGCCGGACCACAACGCGGGCTTGCTGAGCCTGTATGTGGAGGGCACGCTGATCTGCTTCCTGCTCAATGCCGGGCTGATGGTGTTCTTCATCACCCGCATCAGCAGCAACCTGCGCGCCGGTGATGCCTTGCTGGCCGACCTGCGCCAGCGTGCCGCCGAGGAAGACCACATCGTGCGCATGGGTCTGCTGGCTTCGGGAGCAGCCCATGAACTGGGGACGCCGCTGGCGACAGTGTCAGTGATCCTGGGTGACTGGAAGCGCATGCCCGAAATCAGCCAGCGCGCCGACATGCTGGAAGACATCGCCGAGATGGAAGCCCAGCTGCAGCGCTGCAAATCCATCGTCAGCGGCGTGTTGCTGTCGGCCGGCGAGGCGCGCGGCGAATCATCCATCAAGACCACGATCAACACCTTCCTCGACAGCGTCGCCGAAGACTGGCGCAAGACGCGGCCGGTGGAGATCTTCGAATACCGCAACCTGATCGGGCAGGATGTGCCGGTCGCCTTCGACTCGGCCATCAAGCAGATGCTGGGCAACGTGCTGGACAACGCCTTCGAGGTCTCGCCGCAATGGCTGGCGCTGGAGGTGCGGCGGGAAGGGGATCTGCTGCTCATGGAAGTGAGCGATCACGGCCCCGGCTTCCCCGACTGGATGATCAACCAGATCGGCAAGCCCTATCAGTCCACCAAAGGCAAGCCGGGACGCGGGCTGGGCCTGTTCTTCGTGGTCAACGTGGCGCGCAAGCTGGGCGGACGGGTCTGGGCCAGCAATCGCGCCGCGGGTGGCGCGCGCGTGACGCTTGAGCTGCCGCTGTCGGCCATCAGCCTGGCCCCGCTGACCGAAACGGCGCCGGGCAGCGAACCACCGGACTATCCGACCGGCGCTTGATGTGCCGCAAGCCGTGCCTGACGCGGCTTTGACTGTAATCATTTCCTTTTTCTTCAGGTGCCGGCGATGCCCGGCGCCGTCTCGCCTTACAATACCGGCTTTGGCAAAGTAGAAAAATAGGAAATGTACATGCCGGCTGATCGCCTGCTTCTGATCATCGAGGACGACGCCGCCTTCGCACGCACCTTGGGACGCTCCTTCGAGCGTCGCGGCTACACCGTCCTGCTGGCCGCCAGCCAGGAGGAAGCGGCGGCCCACCTGAAAGAACACAGTCCCGGCTATGCCGTGGTCGACCTGAAGCTGGGCGGCAACGCCTCCGGCCTGGCTTGCGTGCAGATGCTGCATGCCCACGATGAAGCCATGCTCATCGTCGTGCTGACCGGCTTCGCCAGCATCACCACGGCGGTGGAAGCCATCAAGCTGGGCGCCTGCCAGTACCTCGCCAAACCCTCCAATACCGACGACATCGAAGCCGCCTTCGGCCACGTGGCCGGTGCGTCCGACGTCGAACTGCCCGCGCGCGCCACCTCCATCAAGACCCTGGAATGGGAACGCATCCACGAGGTGCTGGTGGAAACCGATTTCAACATCTCCGAAACCGCGCGCCGCCTCGGTATGCACCGCCGTACCCTGGCGCGCAAGCTGGAAAAACAGCGTGTGAAGTAAACTGCACACGGCTGCGCCAGCGGTTATCATTACGCCCGCCCCGCGCGCCGCAACGGCCGGGGCACTCTCACCAGAAGGGAATGACGTGAACCATTTCAACTTCCAGCGCGGCCTGCTGTGGGCGTGCGCCGCGACCATCGTGAATCTTTCTGCAGGCGCAGCCCAGGCCCAGGAAACCATCAAGATTGGCGAGATCAACAGCTACAAGGCGCAGCCTGCCTTCCTGGAACCGTACCGCCGGGGCTGGGAGATGGCCCTGGATGAAGTCAATGCCGCCGGTGGCGTGCTGGGCAAGAAGCTGGAAGTGATCGCCCGCGACGACAATGGCAACCCCGGGGATTCGGTGCGCGTGGCCGAAGAGCTGATGGCGCGTGAACGCGTGGCGCTGCTCTTTGGCGGCTTCCTCTCCAATACCGGCCTGGCGCTCACCGATTACGCCAAGCAGCACAAGGTCTTCTTCCTGGCAGCCGAGCCGCTGACCGACAAGATCGTCTGGCAGAACGGCAACAAGTACACCTACCGCCTGCGTCCGTCCACCTACATGCTGGTGGCGTCCGTGGTGAAGGAAGCAGCCAAGCTGAAGAAAAAGCGCTGGGCCATCGTCTATCCCAACTATGAATACGGCCAGTCCGCCGTCGCCAGCTTCAAGACCCTGCTCAAGCAAGCCCAACCTGATGTGGAATTCGTCGCCGAACAAGCGCCGCCGCTGGGCAAGATCGATGCGGGCGCGGTCACGCAGGCGCTGGCCGATGCCAAGCCGGATGCCATCTTCAATGCACTCTTCGCCGCCGACCTGGGCAAGTTCGTGCGTGAAGGCAATACGCGCGGCCTGTTCGATCAGGTGGAGGTGGTGTCGCTGCTGACCGGTGAACCGGAATACCTCGATCCGCTGAAGAACGAAGCCCCGCAGAACTGGATCGTCACCGGCTACCCCTGGTACGCCATCAACACCCCCGAACACAAGAAGTTCGTGGACGCCTATCGCAAGAAATTCAACGACTACCCGCGCAATGGTTCGCTGGTTGGCTACAGCGCGTTGATGTCCATTGCCGCCGGCATCAAGAAAGCCGGCAGCACCGATGCCGACAAGCTCGCTGCGGCCTTCTCGGGCCTGAAGGTGGAGACGCCGGTGGCTTCCATCGTCTATCGTCCGCAGGATCACCAGTCCACGCTGGGCGCTTTCGTCGGTCGTACCGGCATCAAGGACGGCAAGGGCATCATGACCAGCTTCAGCTATGTCGACGGCGCCAGCCTGCAGTTGCCGGATGCCGAGGTCAAGAAGCTGCGTCCGGCGGATTGACCTGCCACGCTGATCTTGCTCACGTTCCAATGCGGCCGTTGCTGATGCCATGACGCTTGCCAGCCTCACCGTCCAGCTGCTCAATGGCCTGGCCGATGCTTCCGCGATGTTTTTGGTGGCGGCAGGCCTGTCGCTGATCTTCGGCGTTACCCGCATCGTCAATTTTGCGCATGGCTCGTTCTACATGCTGGGGCTGTATGTGGCCTACAGCCTGGTGGAGCGGCTGGGCAGCACGGCGCTCGGTTTCTGGGGCGCACTGCTGCTGGCCGCGCTCACCGTGGCCGCGCTGGGTGCCGTGGTGGAAGTGCTGGTCTTGCGTCGCATCTATCGTGCGCCGGAACTGTTCCAGCTGCTGGCCACCTTTGCCCTCGTCCTCATCATCAAGGATGCCGCGCTCTGGATCTGGGGTCCGGAAGACCTGTTCGGCCCGCGTGCGCCAGGGCTCTCCGGTGCCGTACATCTGCTGGGGCGTCGGCTGCCGCAATACGATCTGCTGCTCATCGTCATCGGTCCGCTGGTGTTCGGGCTGCTGTGGCTGCTGCTCAACCGCACGCGCTGGGGCACGCTCATCCGCGCCGCGACGCAGGATCGCGAAATGCTGGGCGCACTGGGCGTGAACCAGGCCTGGCTGTTCACGGCCGTCTTCGCGCTGGGCTGCTTTCTGGCCGGATTGGGCGGCGCGCTGCAAGGGCCACGCATGCCGGCCAACCTGGCACTGGATCTCGATACAATCGGCAACGCCTTCGTGGTGGTGGTGGTCGGTGGCATGGGCTCGCTCGGCGGTGCCTTCGCCGCTGCCTTGCTGATCGCCGAGGTCAAGGCGCTGTGCATTGCGTTGGGCAATGTCTCCTTGTTCGGCATCGAGGTCTCGCTCTCGCGGCTCACGCTGGTGGTGGAATTTCTGGTGATGGCGGCCATCCTGGTGATGCGCCCGTGGGGCCTGTTCGGCAAGCCACTGGCGCTGGTGCGCAGCGGTGCCGGCCATGACGCGCCGTTGCGCGCACCCGGGCGCAAGGCACGCCTGGCGGGATGGGCCGCGCTGCTGGCTTTGCTGGCGCTGCCCTTGCTGGCAAGCCGCTTTCCTTATCTGCCGGTGCTGATGGTGGAAATCCTGATCGCCGTCCTCTTCGCCGCCAGCCTGCATTTCCTGATGGGGCCGGGGGGCATGGTGTCCTTCGGTCACGCCGCCTATTTCGGATTGGGAGCCTATGCCGCCGCACTGGTCACGCTCAAACTGCAGTGGCCGATGCCGCTGGCCATGCTCGCCGGTGCACTCGCGGCCATGGCTGGCGCGATCCTGTTCGGCTGGTTCTGCGTGCGGCTGTCGGGCGTGTATCTGGCCATGCTGACGCTGGCCTTCGCCCAGATCGTGTGGGCCACCTTTTTCCAGTGGGATGACCTGACCGGCGGCAGCAACGGGCTGGTCGGCATTCGTCCCGCAGAAACGCTGGCCTCGCCGCTGGCCTACTACTACCTGGCCCTGGGCTGTGCCGCGCTTGGCGTCATTCTCCTGCGGCGCGTGATCCATGCGCCGTTCGGACTGGCCTTGCGCGCCGCCCGCGACGCGGCCGTGCGCGCCGAGTCGCTGGGCATGGACGTGCGCCGCCTGCAATGGGGCGGCTTCGCCATCGCCGGGCTGTTCTGCGGATTGGCCGGTGTGCTGTTCGCCTTCTCCAAGGGCAGCATCTCGCCCGAGGTGGCCAGCGTGGGGCGCTCGGTGGATGGCCTGGTGATGGTCTTGCTGGGCGGCGTGCAGAGCCTGCTCGGTCCGCTGCTGGGCGCAGCGCTGTTCACCTGGCTGCAAGACCTGGTGGCGCGCGAGACCGATTACTGGCGTGCCTTGCTGGGCGGCGTGATCTTGCTGCTGGTGTTGCTGTTCCCCGGCGGCATGGCAGGCGCGTTCAGCCGCCTGCGTGCACCGTTGAAGCGGGAGGAGGGCGCATGAGCCTGCTGCAGATCGATGGCCTGCGCAAATCCTTCGGTGGTGTCGCCGCGCTGGATGGCGTTTCCTTTACGCTGCCGGCTGGCGAGATGCTGGCGCTGATCGGACCGAATGGTGCTGGCAAGTCCACCTGCTTCAATCTCATCAACGGCCAGTTGCGTCCGGATGCCGGCCGTGTGCTGCTCGATGGCGAGGATATTGCCGGTCTCGATGCGCGCCGCATCTGGCGGCGCGGTGTGGGGCGGACTTTCCAGGTGTCGGCAGCTTTTGCATCGCTGACCGTGCTCGAAAACGTCCAGGCCGCCTTGCTCTCGCATCGTCGCCGGCTGTGGCAGCTATGGCGTCCCGCTGCGGCTTGCCTGCACGATGAAGCGATGGCCCTGCTGGCACAGGTCGGCATGGCCGATCAGGCAGCACGGGCCTGCGGCGTGCTGGCCTATGGCGACATCAAGCGCGTCGAGCTGGCCATGGCGCTGTCCAATGCGCCGCGTCTGCTGTTGATGGATGAACCGACCGCCGGCATGGCCCCGCGCGAGCGGCAGGAACTGATGGCCCTCACACGCCGCCTGGTCAGCGAACGCGGCTTGTCGGTACTCTTCACCGAGCACAGCATGGATGTGGTGTTCTCGTTTGCCGACCGCATCATCGTACTGGCGCGCGGCCAGTTGATCGCGCAAGGCTTGCCCGAGGAGGTGCGTCAGGACGCGCGGGTACGCGAGGTCTACTTCGGCTCGGGTGCCAGCTTCGGGAGCCCGGCATGAGTGGGCCATTGTTGATGGTCGAGGGACTGCATGCCTTCTATGGGCAGGCGCATATCCTGTTCGATCTCTCGCTGGAAGTGGGGCGCGGCGAAGTGGTCGCGCTCACCGGGCGCAACGGCGCGGGCAAATCCACCACGCTCAAGGCGCTGATGGGCTTGCTGGAAGGCACGCAGGGCCAGGTCACGCTGGACGGCCGCGACATCACGCGCCTGGCCCCTTTCCAGCGCGCCCGCCTGGGACTCGGTTTCGTGCCCGAGGACCGGCGCATCTTCACCGAACTGAGCGTGCTGCAGAATCTGGAAACCGGTCGGCAGCCTGCGCGCGCGGGCGAGCCGGCATGGACGCCGCAGGCGCTCTTCGAGCTCTTCCCCAACCTGGGGGGTATGCCGCATCGTCCCGGGGGACGCATGAGTGGCGGCGAACAGCAGATGCTGACCATTGCCCGCACGCTCATGGGCAATCCGCACCTGCTGTTGCTGGATGAGCCTTCCGAAGGCGTGGCCCCGGTGATTGTGGAGCAGATGGCAAACATGATCCTGCAATTGAAACGGCGCGGCATGTCCATCCTCCTCTGCGAACAGAATACGCACTTCGCCGGCCTGGTCAGCGACCGCAGCTACACACTGGATCAGGGCCGCATGTTGCCGTAGGACAGCACGCCATCCCGGCAAGCTCATCCATGGCAAACCGGCCTGCAGCAAGGGCTGCGCAACCTGCGCGCCGACATGTAACAGAGCACTCGCATTCTTGTTGCAAATCGACCGGGAACCGTTGAGGTCGTCCGTGTCCAAACTCCTGAAAGCAGCTCGCTTCCCGTTGCCTCACTGCAACCGAGCCCAGCCCACTGGAGAAAAATACAATGCCCAACACCGCCAAGCACCCCACGGTGCATTGGCCTGCCGACGACTTCAATGATGCAGGAATGCGCAACGACCACGCCAAGGTCGCGGTAGGCGATGACGCCAACGATATCTTCTTTGCAGCCGTCGAAATGACGCGCATGCCGATGATCGTGTCCGATCCCAACAAGCCGGACAATCCCATCATCTTCGTCAACAACGCCTTCATGAACATGACCGGCTACAGCCGGGCCGAGGTCGTGGGCAAGAACTGCCGTTTCCTGCAAGGCCCGGAGACCGACCGCGCAGTGGTCGCACAAGTGCGCCAGGCCGTGGCGGAAAAGCGCGAGCTCGCCACCGAGTTGCTGAACTACCGCAAGAACGGCTCGACGTTCTGGAATGCGCTCTTCATTTCACCGGTCTATGACCAGCATGGCGAACTGAAATACTTTTTCAGCTCGCAACTGGACATCAGCCGCCGCCGCGACGCCGAACAGGCCCTCGGCCAGGCGCGCAAGATGGAAGCGCTGGGCCAGCTGACCGGCGGTATCGCGCATGACTTCAACAACCTGCTGCAGGTCATCAGCGGTTACCTGGACATCATCAATCTGGCCCTGCGCAGCGATAAGCCCGACCTGGGCCGTGTCTCGCGCAGCGCCGACAGCATCCGCAAGGCTTCCGGCAAGGCGGCCATGCTGACCCAGCAATTGCTGGCCTTCGCCCGCAAGCAGCGGCTGGAGGGGCGCACCATCAACCTGAATTCGCTCACGGAAGGTTTCACCGATCTCGTGCAGCGCACGCTCGGTGGCGATATCGAGGTCCAAACCGAGCTGGCCTCGGGCCTGTGGAATTGCCGTCTCGATCCGACCCAGATGGAAGTGGCATTGCTGAACGTGCTCATCAATGCGCGCGATGCGATGTCCGGCAAGGGTACGGTAAAAATCCATACAAGCAATGAAGACCTGACGTCGGAGGATCGTGCCATCCAGCTGGGTGTAAAACCCGGCCTCTATGTCTGCATCGCGGTCACGGACAACGGCCCGGGCATTCCTGCGGACATCCTGCCGCGCGTGATGGATCCGTTCTTCACCACCAAGGACGAAGGCAAGGGCACCGGCCTCGGTCTGTCGATGGTGTATGGCTTCGTCAAGCAGTCCGGCGGATCCGTGCGCATCGTCTCCAGCGCAGAGCGCGGCACGACAGTCTCGATCTACTTCCCGGCCACGCAGGACCAGGTCGGGGGGGCCTTCGAGTATGACAACCGCACGCATACCCAAGGCGGTCACGAGCACATTCTGGTGGTTGACGATAGAATCGAAGTCGCCGAGCTGGCCCAGGCGATGCTGGAAAGCCTGGGCTATCGCGTCAGCATGGTGAATTCACCGACGGAAGCCTTGCAGGTGCTGCGTTCCGAACCGAAGGTGGATCTGCTTTTCACCGACCTCATCATGCCGGGCAGCATGAATGGCGTGGTACTGGCGCGAGAGGCCCGGCGCATGATACCTTCCATCAAAATTTTATTAACTACCGGTTATGCCAGTGAATCGATAGAGCGGCATGGTGCCGATGGCGAATTTCCCGTCCTCGACAAACCTTACCGCCACGATGAGCTGGCCCGCAAGATCCGCATTGTCCTCGACGGCGCCACTGGCGTGAGCTGAAAAGAATAACAACAAGTCGTCCGTACACGTGCCCTCACACGAAGGGGAGTCGTCCCATGCAATTGGATCACCTGTTGGCCAGGGCGCAGTCCCTGGCCTATCGCATTTCGGCCGAATTCAACGGCCAGCCTTTGCCCGATGACCGGCGCGCCTGCGCCGCCATCGGTTGTCTCACTGTGGCCCAGCAACATCACTGCGGCATCATCCTGCTGCTGCGTGATGACATGCCGGTCCACGCCTCGGCCTTTGCCCTCATCGGGCACCAGATCGAGGCCGCCTTCAATGCCCTGTGGCTGTGGTACTGCGCCAGCGAAGAGGAGCTCACGCGCTTCCTGGTCGACGGCAGCGGCAAGAGCATGCGCCAGCTGGTCACGCAGGTTGACAGCGTACTGGCCGGCCGCGACGGCCAGGAGGCCGCCATCCTCGGTGGCCACTGGGTGCGGCTGAGCGATTTCGTCTTCTCCGGCGAGCGCCGCATCCGTCACTGGCTCGATGCCAACGAGGTCGATGCCATGTATTCCGAAGAGGCCGTCACCGACCTGGTGGAATTGTCCAACTCCATGGCAGAACTGGGGCTGGCCAGCTATCGCACGATTCACGACAAGCACATCACGGCCGTGCGCAGTGGCACGTCCAACGTCGTCAAGATGGATCTGGCCAAGTAAGAAGACCAGCCACTTGGGCCGCCGTCATTTCAGGTGACCAGGGCAGACGCCCCAGCAGCGGCGCTTGCAGCCGCTGCACCAGCGTGTTCACCATGGCGCCGGCCTGCGTCTCTCGAGCATCGACATGATTGGCCACCCAGCCCGCCAGGCGCAGCCCGCGCGCGCAGATGGCCAGCGCACTCAGCAAGGCATGATTGATGCAGCCAAGGCGGATGCCGACCACGAGGATCACGGGCAAGCCCAGCCGGGCCACCAGATCGTCGCTGTTGTGGTCCGCATCGAGCGGCACCATGAAGCCACCCGCACCTTCCACAATCAGTACGTCACACGCCGACTGCAATTGCGCATGGCATAGCGCCAGGTGATCGAGCGCAATCTGCACGCCTTCTTCCGCCGCTGCAATGTGCGGTGCCGTGGCCTGCCGCAGCAGGTAAGGATTCACCAGGTGCACCGGCAAATCCACATTGGCCGCGGCCTGCAAGGCCTGCACATCCTCGTTGCACCAGACGCCGTCCTGCAGGAAAGCCCCGGACGCCACCGGCTTCATGCCGCCGGCACGCACGCCTCGCGCGGCGTGCAAGTGGATGAGCGCGGACGCCACCAGCGTCTTGCCGACGCCGGTATCGGTACCGGTGACGAAATAGCTGCGGCCGCTCATGGGCGAGCCTCGGCGCGCATCGCCGCATCGAAGGCCGCATGCAGACGCTCGCCCAGCCATTGCGCCTGGGCCGCATCGAGGATGTAGGGCGGCATCACGTAAAGCGTCTTGCCGATCGGGCGCACCAGCAGTTCGCGTTGCGCGGCCTCGTCGGCGAGCCGGCGCGAAAAACCTGCCGCGACGGCGGCATCATCGATGCGCGCATCACAAGCCCAGATCATGCCGCGCTGGCGCACGTGCCGCACCCGCGCATCCTGCGCCAGCGGCTGCAGGGCCTGGGCCAGCACCGGGGCGAACCGTGCATTGCGGTCCAGCACCTGTTCCTGCTCGAAGATGTCCAGCGTCGCCAGCGCAGCACGGCACGCCAGTGCATTGCCGGTATAGGAGTGCGAATGCAGGAAGCCGCGCCGCACATCGTCATCGTAGAAAGCGGCATAGATGGCCTCGCTGGCCATCACCAGCGACAGCGGCAGGTAGCCACCGCTGATGCCCTTGGACAGGCACAGCAGATCCGGCCACACGGCCGCCTGCTCACAGGCGAAGAAGCGGCCGGTACGCCCGCAGCCGACCGCGATCTCGTCGGCGATGAGGTGCGCGCCGTAGGCATCGCACAGCCCGCGCAATCCGCGCACATACTGTGGATCATGCATGGCCATGCCCGCAGCGCATTGCACCAGCGGTTCGACGATGAGGGCGGCAATGCGTCCGCTGCGTTCCTGCAGCAGCCTTTCCACATCGGCCAGCGCGCGGCGGCTGACATCGGCGGCCGTCTCGCCCGGTTCCGCCTGGCGCGCATCGGGCGAGGCAGCGATATGTGCCGGACGCAGCAGGGATTCATAGGCACTGCGAAAGAGCGGCGTGTCGGTCACGCCGAGCGCCCCCACGGTCTCGCCGTGATAGCCGCCGGCGATGCAGATGAATTCATTCTTGTCTGCATGCCCGGCATTGCGCCATGCATGCACGCTCATTTTCAGCGCGATCTCCACCGCCGAGGCACCGTCCGAGGCATAGAAGCAATGGCCCAGCGCATGCTCCGTCAGCGCCGCCAGCCGCTCGGAGAGCTGCACCACCGGCTCATGCGTGAAGCCTGCCAGCATGGCGTGCTCCAGCTGGCCCAACTGGTCGATCAGGGCCGCATTGATGCGCGCATTGGTGTGGCCGAACAGATTGACCCACCAGGAACTGATGGCATCCAGATAGCGCCGTCCCTCGGTATCGACCAGCCATGCACCGTGCGCACGGGTCAGCGCGATGGGAGGCGTACGCTCATGCTGGCGCATCTGGGTGCAGGGATGCCACACGCTGCGCAGGCTGCGGGCGGCCAGCGGGCTTGCCATGGTCATGCGGATTCTCCTTGTGCCAGTGATCTCAGTGCCGCCACCAGGCGCGCCACATCGGCCGGGGTATGCAGGGCTGACAGGCTGATGCGCAGCCGGGCTGTCCCCTTGGGGACCGTGGGCGGGCAGATCGCCGGCACCCAGATGCCCCTGACGCGCAGGGCAGCCGAGAGGGCGCGGGCGGCCGCATTGTCGCCCACGATCAGCGGCTGGATGGCGGTCGGGGAGGGCAGGAGTGTCCACGGCAGCCCCGCCAGTCCGCTGCGCAATTGCTTGGCCAGTACCTGCAGATGCGCGCGCCGCCACTCTTCGCGGGCGATCAGGCGCAGGCTGGCCGAGGTGGCGGCGGCCAGCGCGGGGGGATGCGCCGTGCTGAACATGTAGGTACGGGCGCGCTGCAGGATCCATGCAAGCACGCCGGCGTCACCGGCGACGAAAGCGCCGGCCACCCCGGCCGCCTTGCCCAGCGTGCCCATCAGCAGCACGTGCGGCGCCTGTACGCCCGCCAGGGCCAGGCTGCCTCGTCCTTGCGGGCCAAGTACGCCCAGGCCATGGGCGTCATCCACCAGCAGCCAGGCTTCATGCCGGGCGCACACTGCCGCCAGTTCGGCCAACGGGGCCAGGTCGCCATCCATACTGAACACGGCATCGGTGAGCACCAGCTTGCGAGGGCTGCAGCAGCGGGAGAGCACCTGCTCCAGTCGGCTCACATCGTTGTGCGGAAATACCTTCAGGCTGGCCCCGGACAAGCGTGCGCCATCGATCAGCGAGGCATGGGCCAGGCGATCCACGATGACGGTATCCCCTTTGCCGGCCAGCGCTGCGGCGACCCCCAGGTTGGCCATGTAGCCATTGCCGAACACCAGCGCCGAAGGCCTGCGGACAAAGGCCGCCAGTTCGTCTTCCAGCGTTTCATGCGCGCGGCTGTGGCCGCTGATCAGAGGCGAGGCCGCTGCACCCACGCCATAGCGCTGCAAGGCCTCGGCGGCAGCGGCGATGAGCTGCGGATGGTTGGCCAGGCCCAGGTAATCGTTGCTGCAGAAGGACAATTCGTCGTGTCCATCGACCTGCAGCAGCGGTCCCTGCGGACCGTCGACCACACGCCGCGTGCGCAGCAGGCTCTGGCTGGCGAGGGCGTCCAGCTCACGGGTGAAATCTTGCATGGAGGGGCTTTCAGAAAAAAACGGACAAGCGATCCAGCGCCCGATAGGCGGCATTGCCTTGCCACACCGGCGTTTCGCCAGCGAGGGACAGCGTGGGCAGGCGCTGCATCAGCACGCTGAAGGCGATTTCGGCTTCCAGCTGCGTCAGCGCCGCACCCAGGCAGACGTGCGGCCCCTGGCCAAAGGACAGGTGCATGCCTTCGTCACGCCGGATGTCGAAGCGCTGCGGATCACGGAAGCGGCGCGCATCGTGATTGGCCTGCCCGATATGCAGGATGGCCAGCTGGCCGCGCTGCAGGCGTTGACCGGCCAGCGACACCTCCTGCAACAGGCGGCGGCCGGTGTACTGCACCGGGCTGTCATGGCGCAGCATCTCCCGCACAGCCATCCGCAGGGCGGCGGGGTCCGCTTGGCGGGCCTTGAGCGCTGCCCATTGCGCTGGATCTTGCAGCAGCGCGAGCACGCCATTGCCCAGCAGATTGCGGGTGGTCTCGTAGCCGGCGAAGAGCAGGGTACTGCACTGGGCCAGCAATTCGTTGCGATTCAGTTGTCCGCTTGCATGGGCTTGCAGCAGGCCGCGCAGAAGACAAGCCTCGGGCAGCTCGTCCGCGCGCGCCAATGCCTGGCTGAAGAAATCACACAGATTGCGCATCGCCTGTTGCGCCGCGAGGGTCTGCGTGGCGTCCGGCGTCGGACTGCCGATGAAGGCCGCCAGATCGGCCGCCCAGTCGATGAATTCCGCCGGTACGCGGTCGGGCAATCCCATCAGTTGCGCAATCACCAGGGCGGGCAGGGGACGTGCAAAGCGCGCGATGAAATCGAAGCCGCGTGCTGCCTGCGGATCGGTCACGATGTCATCGGCCAGTCGCTGTGCCAGTGCGGTGATGTCGCCGCGCCGGGCTTGCAGGTCAGCCGGTTTGAATCCCGGATTGAGTACGCCGCGCAGGCGGCGATGGGCGCGGCCGTCGAGGAACAGCAAGGAACGCGAGAACAGGCGCTTGAACTGACGCTGCGCTTCGTCCTGCTGCCCATTACCGGTATCGCCGAGCCCGCTGTTGATCCAGCGGGCCGCGCGCCGCACGGAGAAGCGCGGGTCGCGCAAGGCAGCGGCGACTTCCTCGTAGCCGGTGATGACCCAGGCTCCGCCGCAGTGGGCGCTGCTCCAGTGCAGTGGCATCAGGCGGCCGCAGGTGCCGCTTGCAGGCCCAGGCGCTGCAGCAGGTCGAGGTCGGCCGAGACCGGCGCATTGGCCGTGGTCAGCAGTTTGGCCCCGAGGAAGATGGAGTTCGCACCCGCTGCAAAGCACAGTGCCTGGGTCGCTTCGCTCATGCTCTCGCGCCCGGCGGAGAGGCGGATCACCGCGTGCGGCAGGGCGATGCGGGCCACCGCCACGGTGCGCACGAATTCGAATTCGTCCAGCGGTGCCACATCCTGCAGCGGCGTGCCCGCGATCGGCACCAGGTGATTGATCGGCACTGATTGCGGCGGCACCGGCAGGCTGGCCAGCTGGGCAATCAGGCCGGCACGCTGGGCGCGCGTCTCACCCATGCCGATGATGCCGCCGCAGCACACGTTGAGGCCGGCTTCCTGCACGCGTTGCAGGGTGTCCAGCCGGTCCTGGTAGCTGCGGGTGGAGATGACCTGGCCATAGAAATCGGGCGCGGTATCGAGGTTGTGGTTGTAGTAGTCCAGTCCGGCCTGCTTGAGCGCCTCGGCCTGGGCTTGCTCCAGCATGCCGAGGGTCATGCAGGTTTCCATCCCGAGTGCGCGCACCTGGCTGACCATCTCGGTGAGCGCGGCCATGTCACGCTGCTTGGGATTGCGCCACGCCGCACCCATGCAAAAGCGCGTCGCGCCCTGGTCGCGCGCGGCTTGTGCGGCCTGCACTACCTCGTCCACGCCCATCAGCTTGCCGGCCGGCACGCCCGCTTCCTTGTGATGCGCCGACTGCGAGCAATAGCCGCAGTCTTCCGCGCAGCCCCCGGTCTTGATCGACAGCAGGCTGGACAGCTGAACTTCATTGGCGCGGTGGTGCTGGCGATGCATGGTCTGTGCGCGGTACAGCAGATCGAGGAAGGGCAGTTCAAACAGCTGCTCGGCCGCGCTGCTGTCGATGGCGGCCAAAGGGCGGTGGAAATGCAGGGGGGCGCTGGCTTGGGCAGCGGCGGTGGAAGGGCACTGGCTCATCGATAAAATCCGGTCCGTGAGTGAAAAGGCTTAGAATTCAGCTTCGGCGGATTCTAACTTCGCTCAAATTCGTTCAACAATTTCTTTTTTCATAGATTATCTATAAAAATATGGCGCTTCATTCCGAGCATCCGAGCACCGTGGAACGCATCGCGGAGGTCCTGCGCACGCGCATCATCCGCGGTGAAATCGCAGGCGGGGCGGCGCTTCGGCAGGATCACGTGGCACAGGAATTCCGGTCCAGCCACGTGCCGGTACGGGAAGCGTTTCGTCAGTTGGAAGCCGAGGGATTGGTGCTCACATTGCCCCGTCGCGGGGTGCGGGTCACGCAGGTGGACCGGGCGGCGGTCAAGGAAAATGCCGAGATGCGGGGCTCGCTGGAAATCCTGGCCCTGCGCCACAGCATCCGCAAGTTCGGCCCCGAACATATCGCCCGCCTGGAAGCCGCCCAGGAGGCCTGTGCCCAGGCCGCATCGCTGATCGAATGGGATGCCGCCAACAACCTGTTCCACGACATCCTCTCCAGCGAATGCGGCATGCCGCGCCTGCTGGCGGTGTTGAAGCAACTGCAGCTGACCAATTCACGCTACCTGTTCTCGACCGGCTTCAAGCGCGGCTGGCAGCCGCGTTCGGATCACGATCACCGCCTCATCATCGACGCCTTGCGCGACAAGAAGACTGACCGTGCCGTGCAGCTGCTGAGCATGCACATCGGCACCATGGAACGGGTCGGCTTCGTGACGGCTTAGGCCTTGCCCTGCTGGGCGAACTGCGACGGCGGCACGCCGACATGCCGGCTGAAGGCCACGCTGAAGGTGGAGGCCGAGCTGTAGCCTACCTGCTGCGCCACCGTCGCCATGGAGGCCGCCTCGCCCAGCAGCAGCCGCTTGGCCAGTGCCATGCGCCAGGCCAGCAGGTATTCCATCGGAGCCAGTCCGACTTCACGGCGGAAGCGTTCAAAGAAGGAGGAGCGCGACAGCGCAGCAGCCCGCGCCAGCCGCAGCACGTTCCAGTTGTCGGCGGGCCGCGCATGTATGGATCGCAGCGCCGCTGCGAGCCGTACATCGCCCAGACCCCGCAGCAGGCCGGGTGTGGCGGCCGCTCCGGTGTCCGTGCCGGAACGCAGGGCTTCGATCAGCAGCACCTCCAGCAGCCGCGCCAGCACGACGTCGCGCGCCGGACGCTCGGCGCGGTATTCGTCGCCCACCAGTTGCACCAGCGTATGCAGGCGCGCATGGGCGCGCACCACAACCAGGCTGGGCAGCAGCGAGAGCAGCAGCGGCGTATCGGGCGAGGCGAAGACGCAATGGCCGACCACCAGTTGCACCTGCGGCGGCAAGCCCAGCGTCCCCAGGTGATAGCGCCCATCAGGCAGACGCGGTGGCGGATTGTCTTCATCGAGCAGGGCGTCATCGCAATCGTCCATGCTGGCCAGGGTAAAACCCTGCAAGGCTGGCGCCAGGAAAAAATCACCGGCGTGCAGCACGATGCAGGTCTCCTCGGTCATTGCGCCGGCATCTGCGCGCAGGATGCGGCAACTGCCCTCCAGCACCGCGCAATAGAAGGCCAGCTCCGGCCGGGAACGCTGCACCCGCCAGCCACCGGCACCCTGGACGTACTTGGTGTAGCGGGCGGCCGGCTGCAGCAGACTGACCACTTCGGCCAGGGGATCGGTGAGTGCGGGTTCGGTCATGGCTGGACGATTGCCAATGAATGATGGACTCCGGATTGTAGCAAGTCCGGCCACGGGCGCCTATTCTTCGCCTTGTTCTCTTTCACCTCACAAGGAATCCAGCATGAAAACCGTCCTCATCACCGGCTGTTCGTCCGGCTTCGGCCTCGAAATCGCCTCGTACTTCCTGCAACGCGACTGGCAGGTCATCGCCACCATGCGTACACCGCGCAGCGACTTGCTGCCCGACTCGCCCCGGCTGCGCATCCTGCCGCTGGATGTGACCAGCGATACCAGCATCGCCGCTGCCATCGCAGAGGCCGGCCCGATTGACGTGCTGGTCAACAATGCCGGTATCGGTGCGCTCGCCGCCGTCGAAGCCCAGCCCATGGCGCAGGTGCGCGAGATCTTCGACACCAACACCCTCGGCAGCATCGCCATGACGCAGGCGGTCATCCCGCAGATGCGCCAGCGCGGCGCGGGCGTGATCGTCAATGTCACCTCCTCGGTGACCTTGCGTTCCTTGCCGCTGCTGGCGGTCTACACGGCCAGCAAGGCTGCCGTGAATGCCTTCACCGAATCCGTCGCCCTCGAACTGGCCAGCGTCGGCGTGCAGGCGCGTCTGGTCCTGCCGGGGCGCGCACCGCAGACCCGCTTCGCCGAGAATGCCCGGCCGCGCATGGAAGGGGCGATCCCGGATGCTTACGGCGCACTCGCGGCGGAAGTATTCAGCAATTTCCAGGATCACAGCCAGATCACCCACGCCAGCGATGTAGCCGAAGCGGTGTGGCGGGCGGCGACCGAGGCAGGAGCGCCGATGCGCATCGCCGCAGGAGAAGATGCGGTGGAATGGATGCGCTCGGCCTCCGCATAAACGCCAGCAGCCCGGAAAACCTTGGTACAAGGGGCAGTGGCGATGTATGGATTTTTGTTGTTGGTGCATCCATACTAGATGTCTGCCTGTACACCTGCCGGCAGGCAGCCCTTCACCAGGATTTTCCATGGCCAGACCGGACCCTTCACACACCGCAGATCCCTCCGTGGACTGGATCAGCCGTTTCACGGCGCATGGCGGTCCACGTTATCTGCAGATCGTGGGCTTTTTGGAGCAGGCCATCGCCGACGAACGCCTCAAGCCCGGCGATCGCCTGCCGCCGCAGCGGATGCTGGCTGATCGCCTCGACGTCGATCTCACCACCGTCACCCGCGCCTACGGCGAAGCGCGCCGCCGCCAGTTGCTGGAGGGACGCGGCGCCGCCGGGAGTTTCGTGGCCGCGCCCAAGGTGGACCTGAGCCAGGTGATCGACCTGTCGATGAACATCCCGCCGCCGCCGGCCGGTATTGATCTGGATGACCTGCTGCGCCAGGGGGTGTCGCAGGTGCTGATGCACAGTGATGTCGATCTGCTGATGACGTATCACCTGGGTGGCGGCAGCAGTGCCGACCGCGCCGCCGATGCGATGTGGCTGCAGGACATGCTGGGGCCGGTGGAAGACGAACGGGTGCTGGCCTGTCCGGGCGCGCAGTCGGCCCTGGCTGCCTTGCTGCTGTCGCAGACCCGTCCGGGTGAAACCGTCCTGGCCGAACCGCTGGCCTATCCTGGCCTGCTGGCGGCGGCAGCCCAGCTCGGGCGGCGCGTGGTTGCGGTCGGCGTGGATCACGAAGGCATGCGCCCGGATCTGCTCACGACCATGGTGCGCAAGTATGGCGCGCGGCTGGTCTATCTCAATCCCACGCTGCAAAATCCGACCACCCGCACCATGCCGGCCGCGCGCCGCGCCGAGATCGCTTCCGTCGCCACCCGGCTCGATCTGCGCATCATCGAGGATGATCCCTACTGGCGCTTTGCGGCCCATGCGCCCAGGCCGCTGGCGTACTATGCACCGCGGCATGTGTTTTACGTGTCCACGCTGGCCAAGTGCCTGCTCCCCGGATTGCGGACCGCGTATGTGCTCACGCCGGAAGGACAGGCACAGGACGAAGTGCTGGCTGCACTGCGGTCTTTCGTATTGATGTCCACGCCGCTGACCACGGCACTGTCGACGCAGTGGATCCACGACGGCACCGCCGCCATGCTGGCCGAAGGCATCCGCCAGGAAGCCTGGGCGCGCCAGGCGCTGGCCTTGCGTACGCTGGGTGAGGAAGGGCCGGCCGATAGCGGCGGCATCCATCTCTGGAAGGCTTTGCCGGAACACTGGAAGGGGCAGGACTTCGTCCGCAAGGCCAGGGAGGCTGGGCTCAACGTGGTTGCGCAGGACAGTTTCCAGGCCGGTGACGGCGAACCCGCGCGCAGCGGTGCGCCGCACATTCGTCTCTCGCTGGGGCGTTCGCGCAGCCGCTTTGAACTGGTCCACGCCTTGCGGCGGCTGATGGAACTGGCCCATCGCCGCAGCCTGCGCGAAACAGTAGTGTAGGTGGTGTGAGAACCTAGGCCGCGATGGCAAGACTGGTCTGGCGGCGCGCGGCTGCCAGAATCTCGCCGACGGCTTCGTCCTCCGAATGGGCGGACAGGGGCAGGGAGCCCCGGGTGATTTCTGCACGATCCTTCAGGATCGCGTAGGAGCCTTTCCAGCGGCCTTCGCTATCATCGGCCTGATAGACCAGCAGGTAACCGTCGAATTCGATTTTCTTCATAGGAGCTTCTCGCCAGGGCAAGGGGAGCATGCGCACCATGCTCGATGTTGCGCAGTATGCCGCTGGCGTGTTCTCCTGCCTGTCATCCGCCTTCGCAAAGGCGTGTAGGACAAGAACGCAATCTCATCCGTGACGCCACCTAGCGCGATTGCACCGGTGCCAGCAAGCCGTTGACCGCATCGCTGACGATCAGTCCGGGCAGGGAGGCGCGGTCATTGCTGACGATCACCGTATCCTTTTCCACGTCGCCCGGCAGGGCCAGCTGTGCGATGTAGCGGCAGTCGGCGCTGCAGGTGTAGCGCAGCACGGTCTGGCCGCGCACGGCTTCCAGGATGTACTGGCCGTTTTCGATGCCGTAATAGCGCACGGCCACCAGCGGCTGGGTCTCGCCGGCCTCGGGGTCGCGGTAGAAATACTGGCCGCGTTCGGCCCGCGCGTAATGCGGCCAGGGCGTGCTGCCTGCCGGCGCCAGGTGGTCGATCTGGCGCGCGTCCAGGCCCAGCCGCAAGCCTGGGGCGGCCGGTGCCGCAAGCGGGGCCTGGGCAGGGGGCACTGCGAGCAGGGCGGGCGCAGGCGAAGTCGCATTTCCTTTGGCGGTGAGCAGGGCCGCTGCGATGGCCGACGCGGCTTGTGCCTCCAGTTCGGTCTGGCGACGCTGATACCAGACCAGCAGGCAGGCGCGGTCGCGGCAGTTGTCTTCGCGCCAGCGCCATTGCGCATCGCTGGCGGTGCGGAAGGCACGTTGATCGGCTGCAGCCTGGCGCGCGCGGCGGTAGGCGTGGCCCAGTTGATCGTCCAGCGCCGACAGCTCGGCGTCCCGGCAGATGGTCTTTTCATTGGCCGAGCCGGCCTTGCTGCAGTCGAAGCTGGCGGCACGCGCCGACGGAAGTTCCAGCGCACCCAACAGGCTGGCGCTGCTGAGCAGGAGGATGAGGGGCAGGGTTTTCATGGCGAGACTCTCCGTATTGCGGGGACGTGATGGGCGCCAGCATCGCACTGCCATTGGCTGCCCAAAACGCGGAGAAGAAACGGATTTTTTTTAAAATCTTTGCAGCTGAAAAAGCATGTTGGCCGTTCTTCACAATTGCCCGTGCGCAGTCGCGCAAGCTCGCCCACATCCAAGTAGAACTCATTTCATCAATAGGCGTGAGATGCGTTCTGTCCAGAAAGGGCGCTGGCAAGGCGCGCGACGCGTCGTGTGGCGGTGCCACACGCAAGGAGCGCAACGCGGCCAGCGCCCTTTCTGGGCAGAACCCGGAGGGAGCGGCCCGTTTGGGCGAATTGCTGCGTTACGAATTTGGGTCAAGACGCCCAGTCTTGACCCAAATTCGCGCCTTGCACTTCATCCCAAACGGGACTCGCTCGCACTCACGCCTATTGATGAAATGAGT
>NZ_DBIC01000320.1:0-8451 GCF_002296545.1 Herbaspirillum sp. UBA812
CGGTACGCAACGACAGCAGCCAACCGGTCACACGCTGGCTGACTCTGGCCTCGGCGCGGCTGCAGGATGTACGCCTGTACTGGCTGCCAGCCACGCCTGCGGAGGCCGCGCCGGCAGCGATCACGCCACTTAGCGTCGGTACGCTGCACGCCCTCGCGCAACGCGAGATCATCAGTCGCACACCATTGTTCGCGCTGACACTGGCTCCCGGCGAGCAGCGCCAGTGGGTGCTGCGCGTCGCCGGTGAATCCTCCATCGATCTCAACCTCGCCCTGTGGGAGCCGGCGGCTTATCGCGAAGAGGAAGGACGCGAACTGGCCATCCAGGCCTTCGTACTGGGGGGCGCGCTGCTGCTGGTGAGCTATGCGCTGATCCAGGGTATCGCCTGGCGCGACCGTGGCTTCCTGCTGATGGCTGCGTGGATTCTCATCGCGCTGGCTTATATCTGGACCTTCCAGGGCTATCTCTATCGCTACCTGTTTTCCGCGGGCGGTGCGTGGCAGGTGCGTGCCCCGGCCACCCTGGGATGCGCGGCCACCCTGCTCTACGTGCGCATGAGCGAGGTGCTGGTCGGAATGGAGCGATTGCGCGGCTGGCAGATCGTCTATCGCACGTTGTACGTGCTGCTGTCGGTGATCATCGGCTGGACTGCGCTGGGCGATTATCGCGTCACCGCGCCGCTGGCCAATGCCGCTGGTGCCCTCGCCTATGTGATCTGGCTGGCCTCGATGCTGCATGCCTGGTGGCATGGACTGCCGCATGCCCGATTGCTGACGCTGTCCTTTGCGGTGGCCTGGCTGGGCCTGTCGGTCAAGCTGCTCGAACTCAATGGCCTGGTCGACCGCAGCCTGCTGCCGGACTGGCATTTCGCGGCGCTGTTCCAGATGGGACTGCTGTGCCTGGCCACCGTGGCGATCATCGGCCGCGCGCTGGAACTGCATCGCAAGCATGAGCAGATGCAATGGGCCATGCTGTATATGCGTGTGCGCGAGCAACTCAAGCTGGAACAGGCGGTAGTGGCCCGTACCCGCGATTTGCGCGAAGCGCTGGCGGCGGCCGACCAGGCCAACCGCGCCAAGACCGGATTCCTCACCCGCATCAGCCACGACCTGCGCACACCGCTGACTTCCATCCTCGGCTTTGCCGACATGCTGCAGACCGGCGGCGGCGAGCGCGCGCGCCATGGCCGCATCATCGTGCGCAGCGCCCGCCATATGCTGGCCATGGTCAACGACCTGATCGACTATGCCCGCGGCGATCGCCCCGATCTGCCGCACGCTGCCCCGGTCTATGCCCACGCCCTGCTGCAGGAGATCGGCCAGGAAGCGGCCCTGCTGGCCGAGCGCCAGCACAATTCCTTTCATCTGCAGGTGGACCCGACGCTGCCACCGGTGCTCGCCATCGACGCGCGGCGACTGCGGCGCATCCTCGGCAACCTGCTGGACAACGCCGCCAAGTACACCCGGGACGGCCGCATCGTGCTGCAGATCCTCTGGCACCCGGCCTCGGCGAAATCCGAGATGGGCGTCATGGAGATGCAGGTACGCGATACCGGCAGCGGCATCCCTGCACATTTCCAGACCCGGGTGTTTGAACCCTTCGAACGGGCCAACGCCGACCGCTCGCAGCCGGGTATCGGCATGGGGCTGTCCATCGTGCGCCAGTGGATGCAGCAGATGGGCGGCCAGGTGATGCTGTCCAGCCGGCCCGGCGAAGGCACGACGATGACGCTGCGCCTGCCGGCCGCCATCGCCAGCGAGCGCGACATCGCCCGCCATGATGCGCCGGAAGACGCCAATGGCCGCCTCCTCATCGATGGCCAGGGCCGCCTGGCGCTGGTGGTGGAAGATCATGCCGACATCGCGCAATTGCTGGGCGACCAGTTGGCCAGCGTCGGCTTCGCGGTGGAATTGCTGGCCGATGCGGAAAGCGCCATCGCCCGTATCGCCCTCCCGGAGGCGCCCGCATTGGCGCTGGTGCTGACCGATTACCAGCTGCCGGGCCTGCATGGCGACGCCGTGCTGCAAGCAGTACGCCGGCATCTGCCGCAAGTCCCGGTGCTGCTGCTGTCAGCCACGCTGCAGCCGGCACCGAGCGATGAGCCGGGTCAACGTTTCGATGCCTGCCTGCTCAAGCCGATCAATTTCCTGGAACTGCAGGAGACCATCGGTCGCCTGCTGGGCTTGCATCCGGAGGCGGCCCCAGCCGGTGACGATGCCGCTCCCCTGCCCTTGCAGCATCCGCCGCCGGAAGAGCTGCAGCAGGCGCTGGCGCTCATCGCGATGGGCGCGGTGTCGGACTTGCTGGATTGGTGCGATACGCTGCAGCAGCAGAATCCCGCGTATGAAAGTTTTGCTGTGCTGGCGCGGCAATGGGTGATCACTGCGGATCTGGACCGGCTGGAGGCGCTGTGCCGCAATGATCAAGCCATGCGGCAAGAGACGGCAGGCGAGGGTTAATCGCGCTCCCGGCTCCGTTCATCGTCCCGCGAGGAGTCCCCCTCGGGCCGGCTGCGCGCGAGCTCGGCATTGCGCTGGTTGATCTGGTATTGCTCTTCCGCATGCTGGAACGCCAGTTGCTCCTTTGGCGAACGGCTGCACGCGCCCAGCATCAGGGGCAGCACCACGGCCAAGGCGAGAACGGCGAACCATGCGAACGGGAGGGGGACCGGTCGGATTGTCACGTAAAGTCTCCAGATTTATATTTCTATCCGGAAATATACGCCTCACCAATCCTCACCGCAAGCCCCCTCCTTTTTGGGCATGCGCCGCCGGCTGCGTTGATGGGAGCGGCTCAATCGCGCGCCGCGATCCAGTCCCAGGTATCGGCGGCCGCCATCGGGCGGGCGATGCCGTAGCCCTGCCCGTATTCGCACCCGAGGTGATGCAGGATGCGGCGGCACTTCTCGGTTTCCACGCCTTCGGCTACGACGGCAAAGCCCAGCTTCTGCCCGAGGTGAATCATCGAAGGCACGATCTGCTGGTCCGAGTAATTGCTTTCCATGTTGCGAATGAAGGACTGGTCGATTTTGAGGTAGTCCGCCGGAATGTTCTTGAGATAGCTCAGGTTGCTGAAGCCGGCCCCGAAATCATCGATGGCCACCTTCACGCCCAGGCGCTTGATTTCCTGGATCCGCCCGTAGAGCGCCTCGGGGTTCTTGCTCATCGCGCTTTCGGTGAACTCGATCTCGATCAGCCCGGCCGGAATGCGATGCCGCCGCAACTGGATCGCCAGTGTCTGCACCAGATCATCATTGTCGAAGTCGCGGGCCGACACGTTGATGGCCACTGGAACGGCGCGGCCACGGCGCGCCCACGCGGCCGCCTGCTCGATGCCATGTTGCAGCACCCACAGGGTCACCTGGCGAATCAACGCGGTCTTCTCGGCCAGCGGAATGAAGAGGGCCGGCGAGATCAGCCCATGCACCGGATGACGCCAGCGCAGCAGCGCCTCCACCCCGACGCAATGGCCCGAGGCCAGCGCGATCTTGGGCTGGTACTCCAGCCACAGCTGGTCGCCCGCGAGCAGCGCGCCGGGAATGGCCGACAGCAGTTCGAACGAATGCTTCTGCTGTTGCCCCAGTGGCTGCTCATAGCGGCATTGCAGGCTGCCGCAATCACGCGCCATGTCAGCTGCCGTCAGCAGCGAGGGCACCAGTTCCTCGATGTCATCGCACTGACCCAGCGGCACGATGCCCACGGAAATTTCCAGACGATGCGGAATACCCTGGTACTCGACGGTACCGGCGAAGGCACGTTCGATCTGCTCCACCTGTTGCTGCCAGATGTCGCGCCGCTCCAGGTAAGCAAAGGTGGTGGTGCCGATGCGATAGAGCGCCACCTCACCCAGCGACTGGCGCAGTTGTTCCTTGGCCTGGATCAGGAAACCTTCCACGTAATCCCAGCCCAGCGCCTTGATCATGTCGCGCAGGTACACGCGATCACAGATGTCGACCGCCACCGCCGTCAACTTGCCGGACAGGCCCTCGCCGTCCTGCCCCAGCGCAGCGAGACTGTGCAGGTCGGCGGTCAGGCGGCTGCGATTGGGCAAGGAAGTCAAGCTGTCGACGTAGCTGGACACCCGCAGGATCTCCAGCCGCGCCATGACGATGGCCGCCAGCTGCGTCAGCTTGGTCCGATCAGCATCACCGAAGGCGGCGCGTGGCGACTTGCCGATCACGCACAGCGTCCCCAGCCGCACGCCATCGCTGGCCTGCAGCGGAGCACCGGCATAGAAGCGGATACCGGGCTCACCGGTCACCAGCGGGTTGTCGGCGAAGCGCAGATCCTGCGTCGCATCCAGCACCACCATGACCTGATCCCGCTCGATCACGTGGCTGCAGAAGGACTGCGAGCGCGGTGTGCCCGGCGCATCCAGACCGCGCCGCGACTTGAACCACTGGCGGTTTTCCGCCACCAGCGAGACCAGTGCGATCTCGGTGTTGAACAGCGTGGCCGCCAGTTCGGTCACCAGATCGCACAGCACATCGGGATGGGTATCCAGCACGCAGTAGGTATCGAGCACGGCCAGGCGCTCACGCTCCCGTTCGGCTTGCCCGGCTTGCCCCGTCAAGGGGGCGGTCAATCGGAGGATGTCGGCGTGCATGGTGGCGTGGCGATCAGAAAGTAACCCATTCGTCGGAAGCGCCCGCCAGACCGCGGCTGGGCACCGGTGCCGACAGGCGCGGCTCGCGCGGTGCAATGCGCGGCTTGACGGTGGCCGGGGCTTTCTTGATGGCCGCCGGTGCCGGTGTCACTGCGGCGGCAGCTACGTCGATGGCCATCTCTTGGGCGGCCTGTGCATCGAGGCGGAACACGCTGACGGCCTGCGCCAGTTCCTGCGCCTGTTCCTGCAGCGATTGCGAGGCAGCGGCCGCTTCTTCGACCAGGGCTGCATTCTGCTGCGTGACCTGATCCATATGGCCGACTGCCTGGCTCACCTGCTCGATGCCGGAACGCTGTTCTTCACCGGCCGCGCTGATCTCGTTGATCATGCCGGTCACGCGCTGCACGCTCTCGACGATCTCGCGCATGGTGTCACCGGCTTCATTGACCAGCACGCTGCCCGATTCGACCTTGGCCACCGAGTCGCTGATGAGCGACTTGATTTCCTTGGCAGCGGCGGCCGAACGCTGGGCCAGGCTGCGCACTTCGGTCGCGACCACGGCGAAGCCGCGCCCCTGCTCACCGGCACGTGCCGCTTCCACGGCGGCATTCAAAGCCAGGATATTGGTCTGGAAAGCGATACCGTCAATCACGCTGATGATGTCGACGATCTTGCGCGAGGAGGCATTGATCTCTTCCATGGTTTCCACCACGCGGCTGACCACGCCGCCACCGCTGCTGGCGATGTCGGAGGCGGCCTGCGCCATGCGGTTGGCTTCGCGTGCATTGGCGCTGTTCTGCTGCACGGTGGAGGTCAGTTCTTCCATCGAGGATGCGGTCTCTTCCAGCGAACTGGCCTGTTGTTCGGTGCGCGAGGACAGGTCCAGGTTGCCGCTGGCGATCTGCGAGGAGGCGGTGGCGATCATGTCGGTACCACGGCGCACACCAGAGACGATGGTGACCAGGCTGGCATTCATGTCCTTCAGTGCGCTGAGGAGCTCGCCGGTTTCGTCACGGGAACGCACGTCGATGCGGGCGGTCAGGTCGCCGCCGGCCACCTGGCGCGCCAGGCGCACGGCCACGGCCAGCGGACGGGTGATGTTGTTGGCCAGCCACCAGGCCAGCAGCAGCGCCAGCACCACCGCGATCACGCCGCCGATGATGAGGGTCTTGCCGGTGAGCGCTTCCAGTGCATCGGCCTGATCGCTGCGCTCTTGTTGCAGACTGCTTTCCATGCGGTCCATCTCGGCAAAGATGGCGCGCATGTTGTCCATCTCGGCTTTGCCGCGGCCGGCCTGCACGAGGGCAACCAGCTTGCTCATGTCCTCGCGGCCGTCACGCACGGCACGGCGCAGGGCGATGGTGGGCTCGATGGCCGTGTTCACCCAGCGCTGCTCGGCTTCGGCCACTTGCTGCAAGCGCTGTTGTTGGGTCGGGTTGTCCACGGTGAGCTGACGGGCCTTGTCCAGATGCGTTTTGAAACTGGCCAGGCCCTGCTGCATCGGCTCCAGCGAAGCCTCATTGCCGGTCAAGGCGAAACCGCGCGCGCCGGTTTCCATATTGATCAGGCTTTCGAGCATCGCCTGCATTTCAGCCCGCGCCTGGTAGCTATGGATGTTCATGTCATTGGCTGCACCCAGCCGCGCAAAATTGGCATAGGCCACACTGACCAGGATGACCAGGATGGCGGAAACCAATCCGAAGCCGATATAGAGGCGAGTGCCGATTTTCAGGTCCGATATTTTCATGATGATTCTTTCCGGGGGGATGCAAGGTTTCTCGAATGGATCGACACGTGTCCACGGGGAGCGGGCCGATTCTTGTTGTTGATCACGATGTTTCACATTCAGGCAAAAGCGTGACATACTGGCAAAAATCACCAAAACAAACGGTAAAAATTCTCTTTCAGCGTGCAACAAATTTGCTTTGCAACGACTCTGAACAGATATATTTAAAAAATATCCGTGCATTACAAAAATATTTTTCGTTGGAAATACGACAATGACGAACCAACAAGCCCCCTCTTCCGCGGCTCCCGCACCGGAAACCACTGACCTGTCCGACCTGCCACTGCTGCGCCCCGGCGCGGTAGCGCGCCAGCTGGGCATGGCGGTCGAGACCCTGCGTGCCTGGGAACATCGTTACGGCATCACCTCCTCGCAGCACAGCGGCGGCGGCCAGCGCCTGTATTCGCAGGAAGACATGCAACGCCTGGTCTGGATCAAGACACTGGTGGATGCCGGCCATCGCATCGGCAAGCTGGCCACGCTGTCCCCACGGGACCTGCAGGCGCTGGCGCAGAGCCTGCCTGCCGAGGGCAGCGGCAGCCATGAGCGGCAGGCCGGCCCGGCCACGCGGCTGGCCCTGGTCGGCCCCTGGATCGCCACCAAGGCGGTCGGCCAGGCGCTGGCGCATCGGCAACTTAGCGTCATCATGGCTGTCGAGAGCCTGGATGAACTGGACCTCAGGCAATTCGAGGGCGACCTGTTGCTGCTGGAAAGCACGGTCCTCGACAGCGATCTCGATCAGCGGCTGGAGGGGCTGCGCCGCGACGGCGTGCAGGTACCGGTACTGATCCTGTATCGCTTCGGCTCGCCGGAGATGGTGGTGCGCCTGCGCGAAGCCGGGCATCGGGTGGTGCGCAAGGCGGTGGAAGGGATCGATGTGGAGTGGCTGTGCGAGATGATCCGGCGCATGGAACCGGCAGCCGCGCAGACACCGGGCGAGGAGGAATGGGTGCCGGAGCCGCGCTTCAGCGAGAGCGCCCTGGCGTCGGTATCGGACCAGTCCGATCGCATGCAATGTGAATGTCCGCGCCATCTGGCCGAACTGCTGACGGCACTGGCCGGATTCGAACGCTACAGCCGCCAGTGCGAAGATGACACGACCGAGGAAGCCGAACTGCATCGGGAACTGCGCATTGCCGCCGGACGCGCGCGCCTGCCGCTGGAAGACGCACTGCAAAAGCTGGCGCGCTTCAAGGGAATTTCGCTGACGTAAGCACAGTTGACCGGGATGAGGCCGGTCCGAATTCGGGGCAGTATTCTGTACAGGATCTCGCTCAGAATTCGCATGTGAATTGACGCGTTAATTCACGCCACAGTTCTGCCCTTCATTCACGCTTGAATTCACGCCTCAATGCAGGCTTGAATCAATAAAAAAAACAGCGCGCCCAATGGACGCGCTGCTCGCCAAACCGTCCCCTTGCGGGATTGAGCTGGCCCTTCAGAACTGTTCCCAATCCCCTTCAGCAGCGGCCGGCTTGAGGGCCGGCTGCGCAACCGGCAGAGCCTTGGCCGGTGCGCTGGCCTTGGCTGCCGGCTTGCGCGGCAGTGCTGCGGTACGGGGCGTAACGTCCACGGTGCGCTTTGCTGCGGCGGCCATGGGTGCCTGGCGACGCGTTTCATGGTTGCTCAGCTTGAAGATGCTGACCGTTTCCACCAGACGGCCCGACTGCTCCTGCAGCGATTGCGCAGCGGCGGCCGCCTCTTCCACCAGCGCGGCATTCTGCTGGGTCACTTCATCCATCTGCACGATGGCCTGGTTGATCTGTTCGATGCCATCGCTCTGTTCGCCGCTGGCGGCGGTGATCTCGGCCACCACATCGGTGACGCGCTTGACGCTGGCCACCACTTCATCCATGGTGGTGCCGGCCTGTTCGACCAGGCGGCTGCCGTTTTCCACGCGCTCCACCGAGGCGTCGATCAATGTCTTGATTTCCTTGGCGGCGGCAGCACTGCGCTGCGCCAGGGTACGCACTTCAGAAGCCACCACCGCGAAGCCGCGCCCCTGTTCACCGGCCCGGGCCGCTTCCACGGCGGCATTCAAGGCCAGGATGTTGGTCTGG
>NZ_DBIC01000381.1:0-12880 GCF_002296545.1 Herbaspirillum sp. UBA812
GCTGGCCATCGGCCGCGCGCTGATGAGCAAGCCGCGCCTGTTGTTGCTGGACGAGCCCACGCTGGGCCTGGCCCCGCTGGTGATTGCGCAGATCTTCGAGATCATCCGTACCATCCGCGAGAGCGGCGTGACCGTGTTCCTGGTCGAGCAGAACGCCAACAAGGCGCTGGGCGTGGCCGACCGTGGCTACGTGCTGGAAAACGGCCATGTGGTCATGTCCGATACCGGTGCCAACCTGCTGGCCAACAGCGACGTGCGCAAGGCCTATCTCGGCCACGGCTGATACCGGCAGCGACGCCACCCGATCCACGGCCCGGCCATGCACATGGCCGGGCCGTGTCGTTTCCAGTATCCTGAAAACCTGCTGCGCCCTTTGCTGCAGAGCAGCAACAAAGTGCGTAGAATACCGGCCCATCCTGGCCCCGGCGCGACGGCGCGGCACCTTGAGCGTGCTTTGGGGGCCTTTCATTTGGACGACGACATGACACATCCCACACGCCGCCGGGTACTGAAAGTGGCGGGCCTGATGGCAGGTGCCGGCGCTGCCGGCCTGTTCTGGTCCCTGCCGCACCGGGTTACGGCACAAAACAATCCGGCGACCGTGCCGGTGGACGATTTCCTTCAGGTTTCCCGGCAACTGACTGAACGCCAGGATTTGAGCCCCAAGCTGGGCGCGGCTTTGCTGCTGGCCCTGTCGAAAACCGAAAAAGACCTGGCCGCGCGCCTGCAATCGCTCAAGGCCCTGCTGCAAGCCCAGCCGGCGCTGCTGCAAGCCGAGCGCCTGGCCTTCCCGGCCGAGCAGGGCGACAGCGAAAAGCTGGCCCGCGTCATCCTCGGCGCCTGGTACGACGGCGTGGTCGGCAAGGGCAAGAACGCCCAGTACGTCACCTACATCAATACGCTCTCCAACGGACTGGTGAGCGGCAAGCTGGTGCCGCCCAGTTTTTCCTATGGTCCCTGCGGCAGCTGGTCGCGCCAGCCCTGATTTGCGAGAGTGACATTCATGAGTAATCCCAATTCCGCCGACGTGGTGGTGATCGGTGCCGGTGTGACCGGTGCCTTGCTGGCCACGCGCCTGGCCAAGACCGGCAAGTCGGTGCTGCTGCTGGAATCCGGCCCGCGCATGGGCCGCGACCAACTGGTCGAACGTTTCCGCAGTTCGGCTTTCAAGTCCGACTTCATGGCGCCGTATCCGTATTCGCCGCTGGCACCGCACCCGCGCTATACGCCGGAGCCCAACGGCTACCTGCAGCAGAAGGGGCCGCATGCCTTCAATGCGCAGTACATCCGCATGTTCGGCGGCACCAGCTGGCATTGGGCGGCGCAGTTGTGGCGCTATGTACCCAATGACTTCCGCCAGCACAGTCTGTATGGCGTCGGCAAGGATTGGCCGATCAGCTATGACGACCTGGAAGACTACTACTACCAGGCCGAGGTCATCGCCGGTGTCGGCGGCTCGCCCGAGAGCGGTTCGCCGCGCAAGCATCCTTTCCCGATGGAGCGGGTGCCGGCCTCCTGGCTGCAGCAACGTGTGACGGCCCGTCTGGCGCCGGAATTCACCGTGCTCGACGACAGCACCGGCCGCAACAGCCGCAACTATGACGGCCGTCCGGCCTGCTGCGGCAACAACAACTGCATGCCGCTGTGTCCCATCGATGCCCAGTATCACGGCGGGCTGGCTGCGCAGCAGGCCGAAGACAGCGGCGTACAGGTCATCACCGAGGCCGTGGTCTATCGTCTGGAACATGACGAAAAAGGCCGCATCGCCGCCGTGCATTATTACGACTGGAACAAGGTCAGCCACCGCATCACCGCGCAGACCTTCGTGCTGGCCGCCAATGCCATCGAGACCCCCAAACTGCTGTTGATGTCGGTGAGCGACAAGTTCCCGCAGGGGATCGCCAACGCCCGCGACAACGTTGGCCGCAACCTGTGCGACCACCCGGCCATCGGCGTGACCTTCGACGTGGATGAAGAAATCTGGCCCGGCCGTGGTCCGGTCAGCCCTTGCTCCATCGGCCAGTTCCGCGATGGCGATTTCCGTGCGGAGCACGCGCCGTTCCGCATCGATATTTCCAATGCCTCGCAGGTGGCCTCGGTGACCAAGGAAGTGCTCGCCGAGGGTTACTTCGGCAAGCGCCTGGAAGAGCAGATCCTGTTCCGCGCCGCACGCCGCCTGAGCATCAAGAACGCGCTGGAACAACTGCCCGACCGCAACAACCGCGTGACCCTCGGCGACAAGAAGGATGAACTTGGCCTGCCCGTCCCGGCCCTGTACTGGAATGTGGACGACTACGTCGTCAAGGGCACCGAGAAGACCCGCGCCGCCTACGACGCCATCGCCGCCCGGCTGGGTGCGACCAACATCAAGCACAGCAAGAGCGGGGCGTTCTCCAATCGCCAGCACATCACCGGTACGCTCTCCATGGGCCTGGATCCGGCCACCAGCGTCACCGATGCCTGGGGCCGCGCACACGACCACGAGAACTTGTTCATGGTCGGCACCGGCGTCATGCCCACGGTCGGCACCTGCAACGTCACGCTGACCGCGATGGCACTGGCGCTGCGCACGGCCGACAAGATCATCGAGGAGAGCCGCCATGCGTAAGCCGTTCAAGCGCCTGATGGCGATGCTGTCCTTGCTGGGAGTGGTCGCGCTGGCCCATGCGGCCGATGATGCGCAGTTGATCAAGCGCGGCGAGTACCTGGCCATCGCCGGTGACTGCGCCGCCTGCCACAGCGAGAAGGGACGCGCCCCGTTCAGCGGCGGGCATCCGATCAGCAGTCCCCTTGGCACCATCTACAGCACCAACATCACGCCCTCCAAGACCCACGGCATCGGCCAGTACACGCCGGAGCAATTTGCCGCGGCCTTGCGTCGCGGCGTGCGTGCCGATGGCAGCAACCTGTATCCGGCCATGCCCTATACCGCCTATGCGCGACTGAACGATGAGGATGTGGCGGCGCTGTACGCCTACTTCATGCAGGGCGTGCAGCCGGTGGACCAGGCTCCGCCGGCGACGGCGCTGCCGTTCCCGTTCAACATCCGCATGTCGATGAAGGCGTGGAACTGGCTGTTCCTGGACACCAAGCCCTTTGAGCCCGACCCGGCGCAATCGGCGCAGTGGAATCGCGGGGCCTACCTGGTGCAGGGCCTGGCCCACTGCAGCACCTGCCACACGCCGCGCAATGTGCTCATGGCCGAGCAACTGGAGCGCCGCCTGCAAGGGGCCTCGCTCGGCACCTGGTACGCGCCCGACATCAGCCCCTCTGCCTTGCAGGCCAAGCCGGCCTGGACCCGCGCCATGCTGGCCGACTACCTGGCCAGCGGCCACGCCGCCAATGGGGCCACCGCCGGCGGACCGATGCTGGAAGCCATCGAAAAGAGTTTCTCGCGCATGACCCGTGAGGATCTGGATGCAATGGCCACCTATCTGCTGCCGGCCAGTCCGGTCGCGGCTGCTCCGGCGTCCGCGACTGCGCCGCCTGCTGCCGTCCATGCGCTGACCCCGGTGCAGGGCGACGATACGCCCCAGGCGTTGGCCGCCATGAGTGTGGGTGCACGTGTCTATATGAACAATTGTGCCTCCTGCCACAACACCGGCGGGCAGGGCCTCAATGGCCTGCCATCCCTGCAGCAGCATCCGCTGCTGCGCCAGCCCAATGCCGACAACGTGGCCATGGCCATCCTCGAAGGCGTGCTGCCGGAGCACGGACAAGGCATGATCGGCTTTGCCCATACCTTGAACGATGGCGAGATTGCGGCGGTGACCAACTACCTGATGCAGGATCTGGGTGGCAGCAAGGTCAGCATCAGCGCCGAGCGCGTCAAAGCCTTGCGGGCCGGCGGTGAGCCCTCGCCGCTGTTGTGGGTGGCGCGCGGCGGCATGGTGCTGCTGGTGCTGGTCCTGCTGGGCGTGGCGGTCTGGTGGCGTCGTCGCAGCAAGTCAGGCAGGGCTGGCTGACGCCCTTGGAAAGACCTTCCAACGCGCCTGACATGTCATACCAGATGCCGCCCGCTTGCTCCGGGCGGCTCTTTTTTTGTGCTGCGTGGCGGCTTTTGCGTGGCAATGGTCTGCTGCGAGTGACATTCGGGATTGTTTCGGGCTATCCTCGACATTCGATGAGGAAAAGCATGAAAAAGATTTCGCAGCACCTGAAGCAACTGGGCATGGGCAGCCTGCTGCTGGCCAGCGCCTGGATGATTCCCGCTGCGGCACACGCGGACCGGCTCGGCGAGATCCAGGAGCGTGGCTCGCTGATCTGCGCCACGCTGGCCAGCAATGAGCCGCTGGGTTTCCCCGATCCGCAGAGCGGCCAGATCGTCGGTTTCGATGTGGACATGTGCAGTGCCATCGCCGCCAAGCTGGGCGTCAAGATGCGACAGCGCAGTTTGACCGTGGAAGCCCGTCTGCCGGCGCTGATCCAGGGCGAGGTTGACCTGGTCTCGGGCGCACTGGGCTATACCCGCGAGCGGGCGCGCCAGATCGATTTCACGGCTTCGCATTACCAGACGCCGATCAAGCTGCTCGTGTACAGCGATTCCGGACTGAATCTGGTATCCGACCTGGAAGGCAAGCGCATCAGCGCCAATCGCGGTTCCACCCCGGAGCAGGCGGTGCGGCGCGTACTGCGCAAGGCCACCTTGCTGACTTTCCCTGAGACCCCGCAAACCTTCCTGGCTATGGCCCAGCGGCAGGTCGATGCCATGGCCGTGGCCATGCCCTCGGGGATCCGCTTCGTCAACGAATCGGGCGGACGCTTCCGCTTCGTCGAAGGCGCACTGGCCTGGGAGCCGACGGCGCTGGGCGTCAAGAAGGGCGAGCACCGACTGCTGGACGCCGTCAACAAGGCGCTGGCCGCGCTGGAAAAGGACGGCGAGATCGACGCCATGTGGATCAAGTGGTTCGGTCCCAAGACCAAGTTCAATATTCCCCGCGACAAGAAGCTCACGCCCATTTCGGCATTCCGCCACGCGGGCTGACGGCATCATCCGATCCGGGCGCTGCGGCGTCCGTTTCCTTTTTTGGTTTTCCTCGCGCACGGACAGCGCAACAGAGCGATAGAGCAGGTTCATGGCAGTCACTTCCGCATCGTCTTCCACTTCCCCCGATCATGATGGCCTGCCGCCGCGCCAGCGGCTGCTGGCCATTGCCACGGTGGTGCTGGGCCTGAGCATCGCGGTGCTCGACGGCTCCATCGCCAATCTGGCGTTGCCGGTCATGGCCACCGACCTGAAAGCCAGCGATGCCGATGCCATCTGGGTCATCAACAGCTACCAGATCGCCATGGCGGTGTGCCTGCTGCCGCTGGCCTCGCTGGGCGAAGTGATCGGCTACCGGCGCGTCTATCTGGGTGGCTTGTTCCTGTTCACCCTGGCCTCGCTGGCCTGCGCGGCCAGCGGCGACATGCTGCAACTGAGCCTGGCGCGGGTGCTGCAGGGGCTGGGGGCGGCCGGCATCCTGTCGGTCAATACCGCGCTGATCCGCTTCATCTATCCGGCCCGGCAGCTGGGCCGGGCCATCGGCTACAACGCGCTGGTGGCCGGGACCGGCAATGCGCTGGGGCCCACCGTGGCCGGGGTCATCCTGCATCTGGGCTCATGGCACTGGCTGTTCCTCATCAACATCCCGCTCGGACTGGCGGCGTTGGCCGTGGGCAGCCGCGCCTTGCCGTTCAATCCCTTGTCGGCCCGCCGTTTCGATCGCCAGTCGGCACTGCTGTGCATGGCCTTCATCGGCTTGCTGCTCTACACCATCGATGCCATCGGCCACCTGCAGGGCGGCTGGGTGGTGGCGGGCTGCGCGCTGCTGACCGCCATCAGCCTGGCATTGCTGCTCAAACTGCAGTCGCCGAGCGCGCCCATGCTGCCGCTGGACCTGCTGCGCATCCCCTTGTTTGCCTTGTCGATCGGGACCTCGTTCTGCTCCTTTGCAGCGCAGATGGCGGTTTTCGTCATGTTGCCCTTCATGCTGCAGAATCATCTCGGTATGGGCGCCGCGCGCGCGGGCATGCTGTTGACGGCCTGGCCGGTGGCCGTGGCGCTGACCGGGGTGGTGGCCGGCAAGCTGTCGGACCGCGTCGCTGCGGGTTTGCTGGGGGGGATCGGGCTGGCCGTGATGTGCCTGGGATTGCTGGCCTTGCTGGCGGTGGACCGCAGCACGCCGGATGGCCTGATGCTGTCCATGTTTGCGGTGTGCGGTATCGGCTTCGGACTGTTCCAGTCGCCCAACAACCGCACCATGATCAGTGCCGCGCCGCGTGAACGGACCGGCGGAGCCAGCGGCATGCTGGGCACGGCACGCCTGACCGGGCAGACCGTGGGGGCGTCGGTGGTGGCGATGCTGATGGGGTTCTCGGGCTCGCCGTATGCGCTGGTCCTGTGCTTTGCCGCCGCCCTGGCGGGCGCGGCCAGCCTGGTCAGCCTGTCGCGGCTGCGTTATTGAGCGGGAGGACCGGGCAGGGCAGGGCGTTGAGACCGGGCTTGCCGGGCTTACAGCGCCGGTGCCACCGTCTCGCCATGCGCATGCTGGTGCGCCGCATGAGCCGCCACGGAGAGCGCCATGCTGAGATAGTTTTCGCTGCGGCGGCGCTGCTGCGCCTGCTGCTGTTCCAGCGCAAACAATTGCTGGTAGAGATTGCGGATCTGCTGCTGCAGCAACTGGCGCTGCTGCTTGCCATCCCGGTTGCCCGGGAAACGCGCCAGGGACTGCGCCTGCTGCTGCAGGAGCAGGATGCGGTGGCTCAATTGCGCCACCAGCTCGGCGGGGTCATGGTCCAGCGTGTCTGCCACTGCGACTTCAGCGTGGGCAGGTTGTTCTTGTTCATACGCGACGTTCATGCGAACTCCAGCCCACAGGGGCGCAAGGATTGCAAGGGGACTGCGATAGTGCCTTCGCTTTGTTTTACGGCAGCCACGCGGACATCTTGAGCCACGGAAAGTAAAAAAAGTAAAAGGCGCAGTCCCCGTCAGGGGGCTGCGCCTTTGACATGCGGGCGGCCTCAGGGCGGCCCGCAGTGGCTGCGGTCAGGGGATCAGATCACGCCACGGCGCATCTGGTCCAGCTCGATGGATTCGAACAGGGCCTTGAAATTGCCTTCGCCGAAGCCGTCATTGCCCTTGCGCTGGATGATTTCATAGAACACCGGCCCGATCAGGTTCTGCGTGAAGATCTGCAGCAGCAGGCCCTGACCATCGGTGGGCGCGCCGTCGATCAGGATCTTCAGTTCACGCAAGGCAGCCAGGTCTTCGCCATGGCCGGGGATGCGGCGTTCCACCAGGTCATAGTAGGTGGCGATGGTGTCCTGCAGCGGCACGCCGCGGGCGTAGAGGGCACGCACGGTCTGGTAGATGTCGTCGGTGCCCAGGGCGATGTGCTGGATGCCTTCGCCGTTGTACTGCTTGATGAATTCCTCGATCTGCGACTTGTCGTCGGCACTCTCGTTGATGGGGATGCGGATCTTGCCGCAGGGGCTGGTCATGGCGCGCGAACGCAGGCCGGTGACCTTGCCCTCGATGTCGAAATACTTGATCTCGCGGAAATTGAACAGGCGCGTATAGAACGACGACCAGGTGTCCATCGCGCCGCGCATGACGTTGTGGGTCAGGTGGTCGATGTAGGTCAGGCCCACGCCCTTGGGATTGCGCTCCACGTCCGGGAAGAACTGGAAGTCGACGTCATAGATGGAGCCATTGTCGCCATAGCGGTCCACCAGATAGAGCAGCGAGCCGCCGATGCCGCGAATGGCAGGAATGTTCAGTTCCATCGGGCCCAGCTTGGCTTCTACGCCTTCGGCACCGAGCTCGAGTGCACGTTTGTACACATGGGCCGCATCCTTGACGCGGAAGGCCATGGCGTTCACCGAGGCCCCGTGCACCTGGGCGAAGGCGGCGGCATTGCTGCCGGGTTCGCCGTTGAGGATGAAGTTGATCTGGCCCTGGCGATACAGGGTGACATTCTTGGAGCGGTGGCGCGCCACGGCGGTGAAGCCCATCAGCTCCAGCACGGCGGCAATGCCGGCCGGATCGGCGGCGGTGTACTCGACGAACTCGAAGCCGTCGGTGCCCATGGGATTGTCGAACAGGTCGCCGCTGGCGCGGACAGGGGAGTTGGCGGCTGCGGTGGCGAACTGGGTGTCTGCGTGGCCCATCTGGTGTCTCCTCGTGTGGGGAGGGCCGGCAAGCGCGGCCCATGCGAGGAGTTTATTGCGTCAAGACTGCAATTTGTGATTGTTTTTTGCGCGATATATTAGATAATATGCACAAATAATTCTTAAATATGAACTTTGGAGAGACAAATGAGCATCATCAACGTGGACCGCTACGACCTGGCCTTGCTGACCGAGCTGCAGCGAGATGGCCATATTACCAATAGCGCCCTCGGTCTGAAAGTCCACCTGTCCACTTCGCAGATCAGCCGCCGCGTGCAGCGGCTGGAGGAAGCCCATGTCATCGAACGCTACACCGCCGTGCTGGACCCGGCCGTGGTCGGTCTGGGCGTGACCGCGTTCACCACCGTGACCCTGGACCGCCAGGGAGAGACCCGTGGCGAACTCTTCGAGAAGGCCGTGGAAACGATGCCGGAAGTGACCGAATGTTTCTCCGTCACGGGCGAGGGCGATTATATCCTGCGCATCGTGGCCCCCGACCTGGCCGCCTTCTCCGAATTCATGATGACGCGCTTGCTGCGCCTGCCGGGCGTGACCAACGTCAAGTCCAACATCACCCTCAAAAAGGTCAAGCAGTCCCATGAACTGCCGCTGGAACATGTGATGCAGCCGGTGAAGTCGCGCCAGCGCATCCGCTTCTCGCAGTGAGGCTTCAAAAAGCATGATGCCGTTATTCAATGATTGGACGCCTCAATCATTGAATAATCGAATGATGCTTTTTATCAGGCTTTTCTCCACCTCTGATCCGGCTCAGGAATTCAAAAGCAATCGCCGGAGTGCCGCCCCGTCAGCGCAGGCCTAGAATCAGTGGCATCCGATTCCGGGAGCGCTACATGCTGACCATGACTTCTTCTCCTCTGCCGACTAGCTCCACTGCCTCCGCCGCCGACGTCAACGGACTCGACCCCGACACCTGCTGGCAAGCCGTGCAGCAGCGCGATGCGTCTTTCGATGGCCGGTTCTGGTATGCGGTGCGCACCACCGGCGTGTACTGCAGGCCCTCCTGCGGGGCACGCACACCCTTGCGCAAGAACGTGGCCTTCCACGCCAGCTGCGCTGCGGCCGAAGCGGCTGGCTTTCGTCCATGCCAGCGCTGCAAGCCGGACCAGCCGCCCTTGCACGAGCGCCAGGCACAGGCCATCGCGCAAGCCTGCCGCCTGATCGCGCAGGCCGAGGAACAGCCCGACACGGCCACGCTGGCGCAGGCCGCGGGCTTGAGCCGTCATCATTTTCATCGGGTCTTCAAGCAGCACACCGGCCTCACTCCCAAGGCCTATGCCGATGCCCATCGCGCCGGCCGCCTGCGCGCGCAACTCGGCGGCAGTGCCAGCGTGACCGAGACGCTCTATGACGTCGGCTTCCATTCCAGTGGCCGCTTCTATGCGCAAAGCGCGGCGCAACTGGGCATGAAGCCGGCGACCTATCGTCGCGGCGGCCGCGGCGAGAAAATCCGCTTCGCCGTTGCGCAATGCTGGCTGGGCGCCTTGCTGGTGGCGGCTACGGAGCAGGGCATCTGCGCGCTCACCTTGGGCAGCGAGCCGGAGGAGTTGCTGCGGCAACTGCAGGATCGTTTCCCCCATGCCGATCTCGCCCCCGGCGATGCCGCCTTCGAGCAGACGCTGGCGCAAGTACTGACCGCGCTGGACGATCCGCGACAGGGTGCCGCCTTGCCACTGGACGTGCGCGGTACCGCCTTCCAGCAGCGTGTGTGGCAGGCACTGCGCGCAGTGCCGCCCGGGGTCACCTTGACCTATGCCGAACTGGCTGCGCGCATCGGCCAGCCTGCAGCGGTGCGGGCGGTCGCCAATGCCTGTGCGCGCAACGAGATCGCCGTGCTCATTCCCTGCCATCGCATCGTCCGGCTCGATGGCGCGCCCTCCGGCTATCGCTGGGGCATCGCGCGCAAGAGCGCCTTGCTGGCGCGCGAGGCCGAGGGCAGGGAAGACGCCGCCAGCCCGAAAGACCAGCGCGCCTGAAGCCTTTGCCCTGCGCGGCTACAATAGGCCTTCCTTCATCGCTGGAGTTGCGCATGCATGTTCTTGGCAAGGCTGGTCTCGCATTCGCGGGCGCGGTACTGATCCTGGGTGGTGTGGTCGCCTGTTCGCCGCTGTCGGCCATCAATGCCGTCACGCCCGCTTCCTCCTACGTCAAGACCGAAGGGGTGGCCTACGCCAACACCGATAACCCGCGTCAAAAGCTGGACATCTATCGTCCCGCCAACGCCCCGGCCACCGCCTCCGGCCCGGGCTTGCCGGTGGTGGTGTTCTTCTATGGCGGCAGCTGGAACGAGGGCAGCCGCAAGGATTACGCCTTCGTCGGCGAGGCCCTGAGTTCACGCGGTTTCATTGCCGTACTGCCTGATTACCGCGTCTATCCCGAAGTGCGTTATCCCGATTTCGTGAAGGACAGCGCCCAGGCCGTGGCCTGGACCTTGCGCTCGGTGCGCGAGCTGGGTGGCGATCCGCAGCGCGTCTTTGTCATGGGACATAGCGCCGGTGCCTACAACGCCGCCATGGTGGCGCTCGATGCGCGCTGGCTGCGCGCAGCCGGGGCCTCGCCGGCACAGCTGCGCGGCTGGATCGGACTGGCCGGTCCCTATGATTTCCTGCCCATCGAAAACGAGGATGTGAAACCGGTCTTCTTCGCGCCCGATTCGCCACCGGATTCGCAGCCGGTGCGGCACGTGGAGGCCGGTGCGCCGCCCGCGTTGCTGATCGCCTCGCACAAGGACAAGCTGGTGGGCGCCGAACGCAATACCGGCGGTCTGGCCAAACTGCTGCGCGCACAGCAGGTGCCGGTGGTGGAGCGCTACTTCGACAACACCTCGCACGCTTCGCTGGTGGGCAGCCTCTCTCGGCCGCTGCGTTTCATCGCGCCGACTCTCGAAGAAGTGAGCCAATTCATTGAAAATCCGCCACCGCGTCCGGAGCCTTCCAAGTGAGCGGTGACCTCTTCGCTGGCCTGGCGCGTGATCCTTCGGTGGAGACCATCACCGAAGGTGCGCTGCTGCTGCGCGCCTTTGTCGACGAAGAGGAAGCCGCAGCCTTGATGGCGGCCATCGACAAGGTTCTGGCCGCCTCGCCCCTGCGCCACATGCAGACCCCGGGCGGTTTCCGCATGTCGGTGGCGATGAGCAATTGCGGCCAGTTTGGATGGGTGACGGATCGTCGCGGCTATCGTTACCAGTCACTCGATCCGCTGTCCGAGCGCGACTGGCCAGCCATGCCAGAGGCCTTCGTGGCATTGGCCGCGCGCGCCTCAGCCGAGGCGGGATTTGCAGGATTCGATCCTGACGCTTGCCTCATCAATCGCTACGAACCCGGTGCGCGCATGTCGCTGCATCAGGACAAGAATGAACTGGACATGGACCAGCCCATCGTCTCCGTCTCGCTCGGTCTGCCCGCGACCTTCCTGTTCGGTGGCATGGCGCGCACCGACAAGCCGCAGCGCATGCGGCTGGAGAGTGGCGATGTGGTGGTGTGGGGTGGCCCGGCGCGGCTGGCCTTCCATGGTGTTGATCCCTTGCGCGACGGTGAGCACCCGCTGACCAGGCGCTGCCGTTACAACCTGACTTTCCGCCGCGCGCGCTGAGCGCTGCCGGTTCAGGCGCGTGCCGTTGGCCGCGCCGCTTTTCTGCGCGGCACCGAAGAGGTGGCGGTGCGCGCGGCAGGTTTGCGACGAGGCTTGCGGGCCGGTTGTTGTTCCGCCTCTTGCAGACGCTGTTGCAGCAAGGCCAGTACAGCGGCTTCCTCCGGTGACAGATCCTGCAACTCTTCCACCAGTTCGGCCTGCACCCGTTCTTCCAGCCGCTCCGCAAAACTGCCGTCCAGGTAACTTTCGATGACGGCAGGATGCACGTAACACTTGCGGCAGATGGAAGGCGTATTGCCCAGGCGGCGCGCCACGTTCTCGATGGCGCGCACCACGTTCTGCTTGGCCTGCGCCTGCGAGTCCACCCGCTCGAAGGCCTGCAGCGCCAGCGTGGCCAGCACCGTGCCGGCCCAGGTGCGGAAATCCTTGGCACTGAAATCCTCGCCCGCCGCTTCACGCAGATAGGCATTCACGTCACCCGAATCGATGCAGTGGCGCTCGCCCTCGTCATCCACGTACTGGAACAGTTCCTGCCCCGGCAACTCGCGCATCTTGCGGATGATGCGGGCCACATAGGGATCGTGCAGCTTGATGTCATGCTGCACGCCGCTCTTGCCGCGGAAGCGGAACAGCACATCGCTGCCATCCACGCGCACGTGGCGATGGCGCAGCGTGGTCAGGCCGAAGGATTGATTCTGTTTGGCGTATTCGTCATTGCCCACGCGCATGAAGGTGGTCTGCAGCAGATGCACGACAGCGGCCAATACTTTCTGCCGATGCAGGCCGGGACGTTTCAGGTCTTGCTCCACCACGCGGCGGATGGTCGGCAGCGCACGCGCAAAACTGATCATGCGCAGGTACTTGGCATCATCGCGCACCGAGCGCCAGCGTGCGTGATAGCGATATTGCTTGCGCCCGCGCGCATCGCGTCCGGTGGCCTGGATGTGGCCGTTGGCGTGCGGGCTGATCCAGACGTCTTCCCAAGCGGGCGGGATGGCCAGAGACTTCAGGCGCGCCACCACATCGTCATCTCGAATGAGCTCGCCGTGCGCATCGTGATACGCGAAGCCCTTGCCACGCCGGCGGCGGCGTATGCCCGGCATGCCGTCGTTGACATAGC
>NZ_DBIC01000088.1:0-8823 GCF_002296545.1 Herbaspirillum sp. UBA812
GCACCACCCTGCCCGGCTGCCCCGTATTTCGCAGGGCCACCCGGCAGCACCGATCAACGGTAGGCGGCATCGGCCGCACGTGCAGCGGCGATTTCGTTTTCGTAACGGTCGCCCACTGCCAGCAGCATTTCCTTGGTGTAGTACAGGTCGCCCCGCTTTTCACCGTGGTATTCCAGGATGTGCGTTTCGACGATCGAGTCGACCGGGCAGGACTCTTCGCAGAAACCGCAGAAGATGCACTTGGTCAGATCGATGTCGTAGCGGCTGGTGCGACGGGTTCCGTCCTCACGCTGCTCGGATTCGATGGTGATGGCCATCGCCGGGCAGACCGCTTCGCACAGCTTGCAGGCGATGCAGCGTTCTTCACCGTTGGGATAACGGCGCAGCGCATGCAGGCCGCGGAAACGCGGGGACATCGGCGTCTTTTCCTCGGGGAACTGCACGGTGATCTTGCGCTTGAACAGGTAGCGACCGGTCAGGGCCAGGCCCTTGAACAGTTCGCGGAGCATCAGGCTGCCGAAAAAATCCTTAATAGCTTCCATTTTTAGCCTCAGCCTTCCAACTTATTTCCAGATATTCCAGGGCGACTGGATCCAGATCGCCACGACCACCAGCCAGACCAGGGTCAGCGGGATGAACACTTTCCAGCCCAGACGCATGATCTGGTCATAACGGTAGCGCGGGAACGATGCGCGGATCCACACGTACAGCGACAGGAAGAAGAAGGTCTTCAAGCCCAGCCAGATCCAGCCCGGGATGAAGTCCAGCGCGGACACCGGAGCCGACCAGCCGCCGAAGAACAGCAGTGCGGTCAGGATCGAGATCAGGATCATCGCGGCGTATTCGGCCAGGAAGAACATGGCGAAGGACATGCCGGAGTATTCGATCATGTGACCGGCCACGATTTCGGATTCACCTTCCACCACGTCGAACGGGTGGCGGTTGGTCTCGGCCACGCCGGAGACGAAGTAGATCACGAAGATCGGCAGCAGCGGCAGCCAGTTCCAGGACAGGAAGTTCAGGCCCATGCCGGCGAACTGCCCCTTGGTCTGGGCCAGCACGATGTCGGTCATGTTCAGGCTGCCGGTGACCATCAGCACCACCACCAGGCAGAAGCCCATGGAGATTTCGTAGGACACCATCTGTGCCGAAGCGCGCATTGCACCCAGGAAGGCGTACTTCGAGTTCGAGGCCCAGCCGGCGATGATGATGCCGTAGACTTCCATCGAGGTAATGGCCATCAGATACAGCAGGCCGGCGTTGACGTTGGCCAGCACGTGTTCCGGCGAGAACGGCACCACCGCCCAGGCGGCCAGCGCCGGCATGATGGTCATCACCGGCGCCAGGTAGAACAGCGCCTTGTTGGCCTTGGACGGGGTCGAGATTTCCTTGAAGATCAGCTTGACGGCGTCAGCGATGGGCTGCAGCAGACCAGCAGGACCCACACGGTTCGGGCCCAGACGCACGTGCATCCAGCCGATCAGCTTGCGCTCCCAGTAGGTCATGTAGGCCACGCACACCAGCAGCGGCACCATCACCACCAGGATCTTGACCAGAGTCCACACCAGCGTGAACAGGGTCGGACCCAGCAGCGCCGGTCCCACATTGTTGATTTGGGCGATCAGGTGATCCATTTTTACGCTTTCTCCACGACGATTGCGCCAAACATGCCGCCCAGTGCAGCGGTGGAGGCGTGCGCAGCAGCGACGCGAACCACGTTTTCCGGCAGTTTCTTATCGATGGCGGCGGTCAGCGCAGCGCTGCCCGAGCCTTGCTTGACGTTGACCTTGTCGCCTTCAGCCACACCCAGCTTGGCGGCCAGGGTAGCCGACAGCCATGCCTTCGGAGCCTGGCCGTCGCGGGTTTCCAAGAGCGGCGGCGAACGGCGTGCGATCGCGTCAGCGAAGTAAATGGGCACATCGGCCACGCGCTCGACACCACCGGCGGCGGCTTGCACAGCCTGCGCTTGTACGCTGGCGATGTTGTTCAGGCGCGCCGACAGGTCGGTTTCCTTGCCCAGCAACTCGTCGCGGATGGATTCGGCGGTTTCGTAATCGAAGTTTTCCAGTTCCAGCAGGTTGCCCAGCACGCGCAGGACCTTCCAGCCCGGACGCGCATCGCCGGCCGGCTTGACGGTACCGTTGAAGCTTTGTGCACGGCCTTCGGCATTGACGAAGGTACCGGCGGTTTCGGTGAAGGGTGCGATCGGCAGCAGCACGTCGGCGTAGTCAGCACCGTGCTGGTAGGCCGACATCACCACGACCATCTCGGCCTGGCCCAGGGCGGCACGGGCCGCTTGCGGGTCGTAGCTGTCCAGTTCCGGCTCGGCGTTCAGCAGCAGGTAAGCCTTGCGCGGCTGTGCGAACACGGCAGCAGCGTTGGCACCCTTGCCCGGGGTCGGCACGGCGTTGGCCAGGTAGCCGCCCACGGCGTTGCCGCCATCGGTCAGCACGCCCAGCTTGGCACCGGTTTGTTCGGCGATCCACTGTGCAGCAGCGTGCAGTTGCGCAGCTTGCGGATGCTGGACGGCAGCGTTGCCCAGGAAGACGCCACGGCCTTCGCCCGACAGCAGGCTGGCAGCGGTCGCCTTGGCAGCGTCCGATGCCACCACGCCAGCGTAGGCGGCGGGGGCAGCCACACCCTTGGCTTCAGCCACGGCCACGGCCACTTCGGCAAGGGCGGACAGCCATGCCGAGGGAGCGGCGATGATCTTGTTGGCGATCGGCATCAGCAGATCGTCGTCGGTAGCGTGCAGCACGCTGACCTTGGCACCGCTCTTGGCGGACTGGCGCAGGCGGGCCGACAGCAGCGGATGATCCTTGCGCAGGAAGGAACCGATCACGAAGACGCGGTTCAGCTGCGAGAACTCGACGATGGACATGCCCAGCCACGGCTTGATCTGGCCATCCAGGCCGAAGTCGGACTGGCGCAGGCGGAAGTCGACGTTGTCCGAACCGACACCGCGCACCAGCTTCTGCAGCAGGCTCAGCTCTTCCAGCGTGGAGTACGGGGTACCCAGCGCGGCGATCGAGTCCGCACCGTGTTCGTGACGGATGTTGCGCAGGCCGTGGGCGACGTATTCCAGCGCAGTCTGCCAGTCCACTTCCTGCCACTTGCCGTCCTGCTTCAACATCGGCTTGGTCAGGCGTTGATCGCTGTCCAGCGCTTCGTAAGCGAAACGGTCCTTGTCGGAGATCCAGCACTCGTTGACTTCTTCGTTTTCGAAGGGCAGCACGCGCATGACCTTGCCATTCTTGACCTGGACGATCAGGTTGGCACCAACGCTGTCGTGCGGGCTCACCGACTTGCGGCGCGACAGTTCCCAGGTACGGGCGCTGTAGCGGAACGGCTTGGAGGTCAGTGCACCGACCGGGCACAGGTCGATCATGTTGCCCGACAGTTCGGAGTCCACGGTCTTGCCGACGAAGGTGGTGATCTCGGAATGCTCACCGCGGCCCAGCATGCCCAGCTCCATCACGCCGGCCACTTCCTGGCCGAAGCGCACGCAGCGGGTGCAGTGGATGCAACGGTTCATTTCCTTCATGGAGATCAGCGGACCGACGTCCTTGGGCTCCACGACGCGCTTTTCTTCCTGGTAGCGCGAGGAGGAACCGCCGTAACCGACGGCCAGATCCTGCAGCTGGCACTCACCGCCCTGGTCGCAGATGGGGCAATCCAGCGGGTGGTTGATCAGGAGGAATTCCATCACGCCCTTCTGGGCCTTGACGGCCTTGTCGCTGGCGGTGCGCACGATCATGCCGTTGTTGACCGGCGTGGCGCAGGCAGGCAGCGGCTTCGGGGCCTTTTCGACCTCGACCAGGCACATGCGGCAGTTGGCCGCGATGGACAGTTTCTTGTGATAGCAGAAGTGAGGGATGTACGTGCCGATCTTGTTGGCAGCGTCCATGACCATGCTGCCTTCTTGCACTTCAACCTTCTTGCCGTCTATTTCGATTTCAACCATGGCTGTTTGCCCAAGCTAAATATTCTTTGCCAACGACACCGGCGGAAGGCTTATCGCATCCCGCCAGCATCCCCTGCCCTGTTCAGATGTAAGCCGGAACCAGGCAGTGTTTGTGCTCGATGTGGTATTCGAACTCTTCGCGGAAATTCTTCACGAACGCGCGTACCGGCATCGCCGCTGCATCACCGAGCGCACAGATGGTGCGGCCCTGGATGTTGTCGGCTACCGAGTTCAGTACGTCCAGATCTTCCATCTTGCCGTGACCGTTTTCGATACGCTCCACCATGCGGTACATCCAGCCGGTGCCTTCGCGGCACGGCGTGCACTGGCCGCAGGATTCTTCGTAGTAGAAGTAGGACAGGCGCAGCAGCGACTTGACCATGCAGCGCGTCTCGTCCATCACGATCACCGCGCCCGAACCCAGCATCGAGCCGGCCTTGGCGATGGCGTCGTAGTCCATGGTGGTGTCCATCATGACGTCGCCACGGATCACCGGTGCGGACGAACCGCCCGGGATGACGGCCTTGATCTTCTTGCCGCCGCGCATGCCGCCCGCCAGTTCCAGCAGGGTGGAGAACGGCGTGCCCAGCGGGATCTCGTAGTTGCCCGGACGCTCGACGTCGCCCGAGATCGAGAAGATCTTGGTGCCGCCGTTGTTGGGCTTGCCCATCTCGGCGTAGGCCTGCGGGCCTACCTTGAAGATGAAGGGCACGGCCGCAAAGGTCTCGGTGTTGTTGATGGTGGTCGGCTTGCCGTACAGGCCGAAGCTGGCCGGGAACGGCGGCTTGAAGCGCGGCTGGCCCTTCTTGCCTTCCAGCGACTCCAGCAGTGCGGTTTCTTCGCCGCAGATGTAGGCACCGTAACCATGGTGCGCATGCAGCTGGAAGCTGAAACCGGTACCGAGGATGTTGTCACCCAGGAAGCCGGCCGCACGGGCTTCTTCCAGGGCTTCTTCGAAACGCTCGTACTCAGCGAAGATTTCACCGTGGATGTAGTTGTAGCCAACCGTGATGCCCATCGCGTAACCGCCGATGATCATGCCTTCGATCAGCGCGTGCGGATTGTAACGAATGATGTCACGGTCCTTGAAAGTGCCCGGCTCACCTTCATCTGTATTGCAGACGAGGTATTTCTGGCCCGGGAACTGGCGCGGCATGAAGCTCCACTTCAGGCCGGTCGGGAAACCCGCGCCGCCGCGGCCACGCAGGCCCGACGCCTTGAGGTCGGCGATGACTTGTTCCGGAGTGATCTTCTCGTTGAGGATGCGCTTGAGCGAATCGTAGCCGCCGCGCTTGACGTAATCCTCGAGATGCCAGTTCTCGCCATTCAGGTCGGCGAGGATCAGCGGTTTGATGTGGCGGTCGTGCAGGCAGGTCATTTCTTCAGTTCCTCCAGCAGCGCGTCGATCTTTTCGTTGGACATCCAGCTGCACATTTGATGGTTGTTGACCAGCATGACCGGTGCGTCGCCGCAAGCGCCCATGCATTCGCCTTCCATCAGCGTGAACTGGCCGTCGGCCGTGGTTTCGCGATAATCGATGCCCAGCTTGTGCTTCAGGTGATGGGCAGCACGCTCGCCACCCGACAGCAGACACGGCAGGTTGGTGCACACGGTGATCTTGTGCTTGCCCACCGGGCTGGTGTTGAACATGTTGTAGAAGGTCGCGACTTCCTGCACGGCCACGGCGGGCATGCCGATGTAGTCGGCAATTTCCTGCTGCAGCTCGGCCGGCAGCCAGCCATGTTCCACCTGGGCGATGCGCAGCGCGGACATGACCGCAGACTGGCGCTGGTCCGCCGGGTATTTCGCGAGTTCGCGATCGATTTTCTTAAGGGCTTCTTGACTTAACAGCATATCGTTGGCCATCCATGCGCATCAGTGCTGCGCGGTTATTGGATATTCCCCAAACCTGACGGGCTTCCTGAGAAGCCCGCCTTGACTCTTACTATTCGACTTATCGGTCGATTTCCCCGAACACGATGTCTTGCGTACCAATGATGGTGACCGCATCGGCAATCATGTGGCCCTTGGCCATTTCGTTCAGGGCTTGCAGGTGGGCAAAGCCCGGGGCACGGATCTTCAGGCGGTACGGCTTGTTGGCACCGTCGGAGACCAGGTAGATACCGAATTCACCCTTGGGATGCTCGACGGCAGCATACGCTTCGCCGGCAGGCACGCGGAAGCCTTCGGTGAACAGCTTGAAGTGGTGGATCAGGTCTTCCATGTTGGACTTCATGTCCGCACGTTTCGGAGGCGCGATCTTGTGGTTGTCGGTAATGACCGGACCCGGATTGTTGCGCAGCCACTCCACACATTGCTTGATGATGCGGTTGGACTGGCGCATTTCGGCCACACGCACCAGGTAACGGTCGTAGCAGTCACCGTTCTTGCCGATGGGGATGTCGAAGTCCAGCAGGTCATACACTTCATACGGCTGCTTCTTGCGCAGGTCCCAGGCGATGCCCGAGCCACGCAGCATCGGACCGGTGAAGCCCATCTGCAATGCACGTTCCGGCGAGACCACGCCGACGCCGACCAGACGCTGCTTCCAGATACGGTTGTCGGTCAGCAGGGTTTCGTATTCGTCGACATAGGTCGGGAAACGATTGGTGAAGTCTTCGATGAAGTCCAGCAGCGAACCCTGACGGTTTTCGTTCAGTTCGCGGATGGCCTTCTCGTTGCGCACGATGGAAGCCTTGTACTGCGGCATGCTGTCCGGCAGGTCACGGTAGACGCCGCCCGGACGGTAGTAAGCCGCGTGCATGCGGGCGCCGGAGACGGCTTCGTAGCAGTCGAACAGGTCTTCACGCTCACGGAAGGCATACAGCAGCACGCCCATTGCGCCCACGTCCAGCGCGTGCGCGCCGATCCACATCAGGTGGTTCAGCAGGCGGGTGATTTCGTCGAACATCACGCGGATGTACTGCGCGCGCAGCGGCACTTCCAGACCCAGCAGGCGCTCGATGGCCAGCACGTAACCGTGCTCGTTGCTCATCATCGAGACGTAGTCCAGGCGATCCATGTAAGGCACGGATTGCAGGAAGGTCTTCTGTTCGGCCAGCTTTTCGGTACCACGGTGCAGCAGGCCGATGTGGGGGTCGGCGCGCTGAATGACTTCACCATCCAGCTCCAGCACCAGACGCAACACGCCGTGCGCGGCCGGGTGCTGGGGACCGAAGTTCAGCGTATAGTTTTTGATCTCTGCCATTATTTGATCCCGTAGTTTTCTTCACGAATGATGCGCGGGGTGATTTCGCGCGGCTCGATCGTTACGGGTTGATAGATGACGCGTTTCTGTTCGGCGTCGTAACGCATTTCGACATAGCCGGACACCGGGAAGTCCTTGCGGAACGGGTGGCCAATGAAGCCATAGTCGGTCAGGATGCGGCGCAGGTCGGGGTGGCCATCGAAGAGGATGCCGTAGAAGTCGAAGGCTTCACGCTCGTACCAGCCAGCCGAATTCCAGATCGGATCGACCGAGGCCACGATGGGCAGGTCGTCATCCGGCGCGAACACGCGCACACGCACACGCCAGTTGTGCGAGATCGACATCAGGTGCGACACCACGGCAAAGCGCGGACCGTCCCAGGCACCATCGCCATAGGTCGAATAATCCACGCCGCACAGGTCCAGCAATTGTTCGAAACGGGTGTCGGCATGGTCGCGCAGCACGCGCATGGCCGACAAGTAGTCAGCGGCCTTGACCACCACGGTGACTTCACCGAGGGCCACGGTCAGGTTCTGAAGATACCCTCCAAGCGCATTACGCAGGGCGGCTTCGAGAGTTTCCAATTTTGTCGTCATACTGCCCTCTTAGCGCGCGATGGTGTTGGTGCGCTTGATCTTGTTCTGCAGCTGGATCACGCCATACAGCAGCGCTTCCGCCGTCGGCGGGCAACCCGGCACATACACGTCGACCGGCACGATGCGATCGCAGCCACGCACCACCGAATACGAATAGTGGTAATAGCCGCCACCATTGGCACAGGAGCCCATGGAGATCACCCAGCGCGGTTCCGGCATCTGGTCGTAGACCTTGCGCAGCGCCGGCGCCATCTTGTTGCACAGCGTGCCGGCCACGATCATCAGGTCGGACTGGCGCGGCGACGGACGGAACACCGCACCAAAGCGGTCCAGGTCGTAACGCGACGCACCGACGTGCATCATTTCAACTGCGCAGCACGCCAGACCAAAGGTCATGGGCCACAGGGATCCGGTACGGGTCCAGTTGATTACCTTATCCAGCGAGGTGGTAACAAACCCCTCATTCAATACGCCTTCAATAGACATGGCTTACTCCCAATCCAGGGCACCCTTTTTCCAGATGTACCAAAATCCGACAACAAATTCAGCGATGAAGACCATCATCGTGACGAAACCTTGCCAGCCCAGCTCACGCATGGACACGCCCCAAGGGAAGAAGAAGGCGGTTTCCAGATCAAACAGGATGAACAGGATGGCGATCAGGTAGTAGCGCACATCGAACTTCATGCGCGCATCTTCGAATGCTTCAAAACCGCATTCGTAAGGAGAAGTTTTTTGAGCGTCCGGCTTGTGCGGACCAAGAAGACGACCGAGGAGCTGGGGAGCGACACCGACACCGATGCCGACAAGAATAAACAGGAGGACTGGGAAGTAATTTTCGAGGTTCACGATTGGCCGCTATGCGTTGGTTTATCGATGGGAATGATTCTCAATATCAATCAGAAACTTCCTCGACAAAAAGCCAGCTCAGGCACTAGGACCTTCGCTGGCTTTTCATTTCATTTCTATGGTGCCGACGACGAGACTCGAACTCGTACAGCTTTCGCCACTACCCCCTCAAGATAGCGTGTCTACCAATTCCACCACTTCCGCAA
>NZ_DBIC01000088.1:9118-9365 GCF_002296545.1 Herbaspirillum sp. UBA812
TCTACCAATTTCACCACGTCGGCTTGAAGCAGCTATTGTACCTTCATTTGTTACTCTTGTTCAATGCACAATCAGCGAAAAAGAAAGATTCTTCCTACTTTATTCTTCGATTATTTCAGTATCCGCAAAGGCTTATTTCGGAATCTGGTTCGACTGGTCGCCCGGCTTCGCAGCTTCGGTCGGCGCAGCAGGTGCGGCAGGTGCAGCTTGCTGCGCAGGAACGGCCGGCGCCTGCAGATTATCCATC
>NZ_DBIC01000071.1:0-3765 GCF_002296545.1 Herbaspirillum sp. UBA812
TTTCCGGTGGGGAACATGGCACCGCCGGCGCCTTCTTCCTCGGCTGCCGGATCCATGAATTCCAGCTGGACTTCAGCGGCGGGGAAGGTCACGCCATCCAGTTCGAAGTCGCCGGTTTCCTGCACCTGTCCGCCACGAATGGGCACATGGGCCACAATGGTCTTGCCGATGTTGGCCTGCCAGATGGTGATGACGGCCACGCCATCCTGCGGCAACTTGGACGGGTCCACCAGCCCGGCGGAAATCGCGAAAGGACCGACCGCTGCGGACAGGTTGCCGCAATTGCCGCTCCAGTCCACGAAATCCTTGTCGATGGAGACCTGGCCGAACAGATAGTCGACATCATGGCCCGGCCGCTCGCTGCGTGAAATGATCACTGTCTTGCTGGTGCTGGAAGTCGCGCCGCCCATGCCGTCGATCTGCTTGCCATACGGATCGGGACTGCCGATCACGCGCTGCAGCAGCTTGTCGCGTGCACGGCCCGGGACGCGGGCGGCTTCGGGCAGGTCGTCCAGCTTGAAGAACACGCCCTTGCTGGTGCCGCCACGCAGGTAGGTGGCGGCAATGCGGATCTGGGGGACTTGGCTCATGCTTGTTCCTTGGTGTTCTGGCCGGCGTTGGCGGAGGCTTCCAGGAAATCCTGGGCGAAGCGTTGCAGCACGCCGCCGGCTTCGTAGATCGACACTTCTTCGGCGGTATCGAGGCGGCAGGTCACCGGCACTTCCACACGCTCGCCATTCTTGCGGTGGATCACCAGCGTCAGGTCGGCGCGCGGACGGCGCTGGCCGATGACGTCATAGGTTTCGGTACCGTCGATGGCGTAGGTATTGCGGTTTTCGCCGGCCTTGAATTCCAGCGGCAGCACGCCCATCCCGATCAGGTTGGTACGATGGATGCGCTCGAAGCCTTCGGCCACGATGGCTTCCACACCCGCCAGGCGCACACCCTTGGCGGCCCAGTCGCGCGAGGAACCCTGGCCGTAATCAGCCCCGGCAATGATGATCAGCGGCTGCTTGCGTTCCATGTAGGTTTCGATGGTTTCCCACATGCGCATGACTTTGCCTTCCGGTTCCAGGCGCGCCAGTGAACCTTGTTGCACGCTGCCATCGGCTTTCCTGACCATTTCGTTGAACAGCTTGGGATTGGCGAAGGTGGCGCGCTGCGCGGTCAGGTGGTCGCCGCGATGGGTGGCGTAGGAATTGAAGTCTTCTTCCGGCAAGCCCATCTTGGCCAGGTATTCGCCGGCCGCGCTGTCGAGCAGGATGGCGTTGGAGGGCGAGAGGTGGTCGGTGGTGATGTTGTCGCCCAGCACGGCCAGCGGACGCATGCCCGAGAGCGTGCGCTCACCGGCCAGCGCACCTTCCCAGTAGGGCGGACGGCGGATGTAGGTGCTTTGGGGACGCCAGTCGTACAGCGGGCTGACCGATTGGCTGCGGTCCACGCGTGCGGAGAACATCGGGGTGTAGACATTGCGGAATTGCTGGGGCTTGACTGCGGTAGCCACCACAGCATCGATTTCCTCGTCGCTGGGCCAGATGTCCTTGAGGCGGATTTCCTTCCCTTCGGCGGTCACGCCCAGCACGTCCTGTTCGATGTCGAAACGGATGGTGCCGGCAATGGCATAGGCCACCACCAGCGGCGGCGAGGCCAGGAAAGCCTGCTTGGCATACGGGTGGATGCGGCCATCGAAGTTGCGGTTGCCGGACAGTACTGCAGTGCTGTAGAGGTCGCGGTCGATGATTTCCTGTTGGATCTTCGGATCCAGCGCACCGGACATGCCGTTGCAGGTCGTGCAGGCAAAGGCGACGATGCCAAAGCCCAGCTTTTCCAGGTCAGCGGTCAGGCCCGCTTCTTCCAGATACAGTTCCACTGCCTTTGAGCCAGGTGCCAGCGAGCTCTTCACCCAAGGCTTGCGGGTCAGGCCCAGGCGATTGGCATTGCGCGCCAGCAGGGCGGCTGCGATCACGTTGCGCGGGTTGCTGGTGTTGGTGCAGCTGGTGATGGCGGCAATGATGACGGCGCCATCAGGCATCTTGCCCGGTTCGTTCTCCACCTTGCCGGCGATGCCTTGGGCGGCCAGTTCGGAGACCGGCAGGCGCTTGTGCGGATTGCTGGGACCGGCCAGGGTACGGACCACGGTGGAGAGGTCGAAGCGCAGCACGCGCTCGTATTCGGCCTTGGCCAGTGTATCGGACCACAGGCCGGCTTCCTTGGCATAGGTTTCCACCAGCTTGACCTGTTCATCTTCACGTCCGGTCAGCTTCAGGTAATCGATGGTCTGTTGATCGATGGAGAACATGGCGGCCGTCGCGCCATATTCCGGGGCCATGTTGGAGATGGTGGCGCGATCCCCCAGCGTCAGGCTGGCCGCGCCATCGCCATAAAATTCCAGATAGGCCCCCACCACCTTCTGCTTGCGCAGGAATTCGGTCAGCGAGAGCACGATATCGGTGGCCGTGATGCCGGGCTGGCGGCGGCCGGTCAGTTCCACGCCGATGATGTCGGGCAGGCGCATCCAGGAGGCGCGGCCGAGCATGACGTTTTCCGCTTCGAGGCCACCCACGCCGATGGCGATCACGCCCAGCGCGTCCACGTGCGGGGTGTGGCTGTCGGTGCCGACCAGGGTGTCGGGGAAGGCCACGCCATCCTTGGCGTGGATCACCGGCGACATCTTCTCCAGATTGATCTGGTGCATGATGCCGTTGCCGGGCGGGATCACGTCCACGTTCTCGAAGGCCAGCTTGGTCCAGTCGATGAAGTGGAAGCGGTCTTCATTGCGGCGGTCTTCGATGGCACGATTCTTTTCGAAGGCCTGCGGATCGTCGCCGCCACATTCCACCGCCAGCGAGTGATCCACGATCAGTTGCACCGGCACCACCGGATTGACCTTGGCCGGGTCGCCGCCCATGTCGGCAATTGCGTCGCGCAAGCCGGCCAGATCCACCAGCGCGGTCTGGCCCAGGATGTCGTGGCACACCACGCGCGCCGGGAACCACGGGAAGTCCAGTTCACGCTTGCGTTCGATCAGCTGGCGCAGCGAATCCGTCAGGGTCGCCGGATCACAGCGGCGCACCAGGTTTTCTGCCAGCACACGGGAAGTGTAGGGCAGGGTTTCCCATGCGCCAGGATGGATCGCTTCCACGGCGGCGCGGGCATCGAAATAATCCAGTCGGGTGCCGGGCAGTTGCTTGCGGTATTGGGTATTCATGGCGGTTGGCTCGTGTCTCGTTGATGGAATGGTTGTTGTGTGGAGGAATGCGTTCAGGCCTGATCGCGCTGCTGCCCGGTGCTGCCGGGCCCGGTCTGGGCGATCTGGTGTTCGATGTTGCGGCGGGAGGCCCCGATGTGACGCCGCATCAGCAGGTCGGCCAGTTCGCCGTCGCCATCGGCCAGGGCATCGAGGATGCGGTGGTGTTCGGCAAAGGCCTGGCGTGGCCGGTTGGGAGCGGCCGAATACTGGATGCGATACATGCGCGCCAGCTGGTACAACTCGCCGCAGAGAATGCGCGTGAGGATCTGGTTGCCGCTGGCCTGGATGATCTTGTAATGGAAGTCGTAGTCGCCTTCCTGCTGGTAGTAGCCACGTCCAGCCTGGAAGGCTTCGTCCTTCTCGTGGGTTTCCAGCACCCGGCGCAGTTCGTCCAGCTCGGCGCGGCTCATGCGCTGCGCCGCCAGGCGGCAAGCCATGCCTTCCAGCGATTCACGGATCTGGAACAGTTCCACCAGGCCTTCGAGGGTCAGTGACACCACGCGAGCACCCACGTG
>NZ_DBIC01000304.1:0-19760 GCF_002296545.1 Herbaspirillum sp. UBA812
ACGGGCTCGCCTGCGGCATCGCCCTTGTCTTTCTCGCCTGCGGCTTCGGTCGTACTCGCCTGCGGCTTCGTCCGGCCCGGTGCTGCAAATTCCCGTTCGGACTGAGTAGCGGCACAGCCGCGTATCGAAGACGCGCAGAAAGCTAAATCATATAAATCATTAGCGCTTCGCCTCAAAACTGCGCAGGAAATCCAGCAAAATCTGCCCCGATACCTCCGCATCATCCGCCGTCATCGTCTCCAGCGGATTGTGGCTGATGCCTCCATTGCCACATCGCGTAAACAACATGCAGACATCCGTCAGCTTGGCTATCGCCATCGCATCATGCCCAGCCCCCGACGCCAGCTCAAACGGCGTCACGCCGGCACGCTCCGTCGCGGCACGCAACTGATCCATCAGCCACGGCGCACACGGCGCAGCCGCTGCGCTCAAGGTCTCCTCCAGCTTGAAATCGATACTGCGCCGGCCACAGATCTCCTCGATCTTGCCCAGGATGTCCTTCACCGCCGCCATACGCACCTCATCCACCGCCGCACGTATGTCCAGCGACAGCTGGCACGCACCCGGAATCACATTCGTCGATCCGCGCGGTACCTGCAATTGCCCCACCGTACCCACCAGCGCCGCATGCTGGTCCTGCGAACAACGCTGCTCCACATAAAGGATGATCTCGGCCGCCGCTGCCGCCGCATCCTTGCGCATGTCCATCGGCGTGGTGCCGGCATGGCTGGCCACTCCCTTCAACTCCACCAGATAGCGCGAACTGCCCGCAATCGAAGTGACAATGCCCACCGGCAAATCACGATTGAGCAATACCGGTCCCTGCTCGATGTGCACCTCCACATAGCCCAGGATGTCGGCCGGATCACGCGCAATCTGCGGGATGGCCGCCACATCATGGCCCGCCTGGGTGATCACCTCGCGCATGCTGATGCCATCCTTGTCCTGCAGGTCCAGCAGCTTCATGTCGAAATGGCCGGTCACCGCATTGCTGCCCAGGAAGGTGCTCTTGAAACGCACTCCTTCTTCTTCCGAAAATCCAATCACCTCGAAATGGAAAGGCAAGGTCTCGCCACGTTCATGCAAATGCTTCACCACCGCAATGGGCAGCAAGATGCCCTCGCGTCCATCGTACTTGCCGCCATTGCGCACCGTGTCGTAGTGCGAACCGGTGAGCAAGGTCCTGGCCTGCGGATCCGTGGAAAGATAACGCCCCACCACGTTGCCCACCGCATCGATATGCACATGCATGCCCGCCTCGCGCATCCACTGCGCAATCTGCTGGGCAGTACGTTGATGCGTCTCGGTGAGATAGGTGCAGGTGAGCGCGCCTTCGTCTTCCGACAGGGCGCCGATCTCTTCGGCCCACTGCATCACCGTCGCCCCCATCGCCGGGCGATAGCCCAGCAGGTCATTGATGCGCATCTCGGCAATGCGGCCGATCTGGCGCAGGGCTTCACGCACTTCGTCTTCCGGCTGGTTGCGCAGGCGGCGCGCAAACGTGGCGATGATCTGCTGGCGCGTCAGGCCCGCACCAGTAGGACCCTTCACCGCCAGGATGAAGGGAAAACCGAACTTCGCGTTGTAGTCGGCATTGAGTTGTTGCAGTCGGGCAAATTCTTCCGGGCTGCACAGGTTCAGTCCGGCCTTGGCCTGCTCGCCCGTTGACTCGGCCGTGAGCTCGCCGGCAATGGCGGCGCGGCCGGCCAGTTCGGGGTGGGCGCGGATCAGGCCCAGTTGCTCGGCACGGCTGGCGTCGGTCACGACCTTGTGCAAGGCCAGCTTGAAGGCCGTGAGATTGCGGAAGGGACGCTGCAGCGCCGCCCGCTCGGGAATCCAGGGAGAGTGCTCGTAAATGCCGTGCAGGGCGGCGATGAAGGCCGAAGTCTCGGCTGCGTTCAGTTGTTCCAGTGTCGTCGTCATGTGCTCGCCGGTCGGCACGCCGCCGGCTCCCTCGCTGTGTTCATGGGTGATGCCGCAAAGCCGACGCCGACATCCCTCATGAAAATCAGGATTGTCGGCACCGATTGTTGTCTGCGGCTGTCGTCTCACGGTCTGCGCCAAAGCCCGCCCGGTGCGGTCTGCAGCGCAGATGAGACTTTAAAACATCTTGGCCCGGATGGCATCAACGGTTTCATCTGGGCCCTATGCGCAGCGGCATATCTCACCGCACCCGCTTCAGTGATCCGAACTCTGCGCCGCCGCCACCGCATAGCGGGCCACGTCCTCTTCACTGCCCCGGCCATTGAAGAACAGGTTCAATCCGACCGCCATGGCCGAGGCCAGCAGGATGCCGCTGTGGAAGATGGTGCCCAGCAGATGCGGCATCTTGTCGAAGAAGGTCGGCGCAACGATGGGGATCATGCCCACGCCAATGCTGATGGCCACGATGAAGAGATTGTTGCGGTTGCCGTGGAAATCGACCTTGGACAAGATCTTGATACCGGTCGCCGCCACCATCCCGAACATCACGATGCCGGCACCGCCCAGCACGAATTGCGGAATCGACGCGGCCACGTGCGCCATCTTGGGGAACAGGCCAAACGCGATCAGGATCACCCCGGCCGCCACACAGACGAAACGGCTGCGAATGCCGGTCACGCCCACCAGCCCGACGTTCTGCGAGAAGGAGGTGTAAGGGAAGGTGTTGAAGAGACCGCCGATGACCGTGCCCAGGCCATCCACGCGCAAGCCGCTGGCCAGCGTGCGGTCGTCGATGCGGCGGCCGACGATGTCGCCCAGGGCCATGAACATGCCGGTCGATTCGATCATCGTCACGATCATCACCAGGCACATGCTGATGATGGAGGCAATGTCGAATTGCGGCAGCCCATAGTGAAAGGGCTGGATGAAGGCGAACCAGTCCGCCGCATCCAGCCCGTCAAAGCTGATCTTGCCCAAGGCAAAGGCAATCACGAAACCGACCACCATGCCCATGAGCACCGAAATGTTGGAGATGAACCCCCGCGTGTACTTGGTGATGAGCAGGATCGAGACCAGCACCACCGCCGCAATCGAGAGCGACAGCGGCGAGCCGTAGTCTGGATTGGGGACCTTCACGAACACCCCGTCGACCAGCTTGCCGATCACCGGCTGTCCACCTGCGGCCCAGTTGATGCCCACGCCCATGAGCGAGACGCCGATCACCGTGATGACAGTGCCGGTGACCACCGGCGGAAAGTAACGCATGAGCTTGCTCATGTAGGGCGAGGCGAGGATGCAGAATACGCCCGAAGCGATCACCGCCCCGTAGATATGCAGAATGCTCAGCTGCGGATTGTTGGCCATGGCCACCATCGGCCCCACGGCGGCAAAGGTCACGCCCATCATGACGGGCATGCGGATGCCGAATTTCCAGAGGCCGGCACTCTGGATGATGGTCACCAGCCCGCAGCAGAACAGGTCGGCACTGATGAGGTAGGCGATCTCGGACTTGGGCAGGTTGAGCGCACCACCGATGATGAGCGGCACGGCAATCGCGCCGGCATACATCACCAGCACGTGCTGCATGCCGAGGGCAAAGAGCTTGAATACGGGTAGGCGTTCATCCACCGGATGGCGAGTGGCTTGCATGGGATTGTCTCCTGGTATTTTTTATCGATGGAACCTGGCATGTGACCGCGCCACCGTGATCATTCTGAGAGGGTGGCGTGCCTTGCCGCTTGAAGGTGGTTCCGGCCCAGTACCGTGCTCCGCGTCTTGGTGGGGCTTGTGTGCGGATGCCGGTCTGATGCTGGCGATACTAATGCAATCCGGGGAGTGCGATATATAAGCCCCCGCATACCGGCTGGCGCGCCGCCGATATATGCCGGAATTCCCGTTTTCTTTGCCGCATCGGCCCGGTGCCGCTTCAGGCGCGGCCCTGCGCCATCATCTTGGCCGCCGCGCTGACCTGGGCGCGCAGCCATTTGTGCTCGGTGGCCTGGTGCACCCGCTCGTGCCACAGCTGGTAAAAACGCAGCGGCGGGAACTTGATGGGTACCGTATAGCTTTTCAGGCCCAGGAGTTTTTCGTAGAAGCTGGCGAACTGCTGGCCGGCCGTCAGCACCAGGTCGGTCTGCGCCACCATGTAGGGCAGCATGCGGAAGTGCGCTGATTCCACCACCACGTTGCGATGCAGGTTCTGCTTTTCGAGGAAGGTATCGATGGTGCCGTGATAGCCGGGCAGGATCTGCGAAGGCGCAGCGTGCGGCAGCGAAAGATAGTCCTCGATGCTCATGGCATCGCGCGCGGTGCGCTTGGCGTAGGCACAGTCAGCGCGCATCAGGCAGACGATGGGATCGTCAAACAGCTTTGACAGGTGCAAATGCGCAGGCGGCTCGTCCCAGTTGGCAATCACCAGGTCCAGTTCCCCGTCCGAGAGCAGGCGCACGTAATCGGTATCCGGACCCAGCGCGTGGATGACGATGCGGCTGCGCGGCGACTCGCGCCGCAGGCGGGCGATCACTTCGGTGAAGAAGGGCGTGTTCATGTAGTCGGGCGCGGCGATGTGGAAGGTGCGCTCTTCCTCCTGCGGCACGAAGGCGGTCTTGGGCACGAACAGGCGCTCGGTCTCGTCGAGGATGCGCTTGGCGGGTTTCAACAGGCTTTCACCGTGCTGGGTCGGCACCATGCCGCGCGCGCCGCGCACCAGCAGCGGGTCGCCGGTCAGTTCGCGCAGCTTGCGCAGAGAGGCCGAAATCGAGGGCTGCGGCTGGTTCAGTTTCAGGGCGACCCGCGATACGTTCTTCTCGCAGAGCAGGAGATAGAGGATGCGGATGAGGTGAATGTCGAGATGGTCAGGCAGCCTGGACATGGGAATGTCTCCGGGGTCTTGTGGTGCGGGGCAGGTGACGGTTTTTCGTTCACTCTGGGGCGGCTGCATCGGGGCAGGCGCATTATCGTTGTCGTGTGCCAGGCCGGCTCGGGCGGCGGCCTGGCGTGATGCGAGCGCAAGCGTCCCACATCCAGGGGGCATTTTTGTATATCGTCATTCGTATGTCAAATATACGTTGATGACCATGTTTTGCGCGGCCCCCGCGTTTATCGTTCGTGCAACCGTCCCGCACCAGCAGGGCGGCCTAAAAACAGATGGCATCAGCCATCGGGTCGTAGCGGCAGCACGACGGGAGACCAGCCAAGGCGCCATCACGGCGTCTGCGCTTCCCGGCGCGCGGGAAGCCTTCACTCCACTCATCCAGTTGCAGCCTTGGTACACGCAGGGCGGGGAGAAGACTTCCATGGCGGCCCATTCCTGAGGCAATGCCTCGCCTGTCCGGAGTAGGTCGCGGTGGCGGACAGCAATCCTGCGTGGGGAAGACATGGAAGCACTCCTGGTTTCATATGGCATCGACTGGGCCAACCTGCTGGTCCGCTGGCTGCACCTGATCACGGGCATCGCCTGGATCGGTGCCTCGTTCTATTTCGTCTGGCTGGACAACTCCATCCGCCCGCCCAAACCGGGCAGCGACCTGGAGAAGAAGGGCGTCTCCGGCGAGCTGTGGGCAGTGCACGGCGGCGGTTTCTACAATCCGCAAAAGTATCTGGTCGCCCCGGCCGAGCTGCCGGAAGAACTCCACTGGTTCAAGTGGGAGGCCTACGCCACCTGGATCACCGGTGTGGCCATGCTCTTCATCGTCTATTACTTCAATGCCTCGGCCATGATGGTCGACAAGTCCGTGGCCAACCTCACCGGGCCGGAAGCCGTCGGCGTGGGCATCGGTACCCTGGTGCTGGGCTGGATCGTCTACGACCTGCTGTGCAAGTCGCCGCTGGGCAAGCGCGAAGGGGTGCTGGGGCTGGTGATGTTCGTCTTCATCGTGGCGGTGGTCTACCTGCTCACGCACCTGCTGTCGGGCCGCGCGGCGTATATCCACGTGGGCGCGATGATCGGCACCATCATGGTGGGCAATGTGCTCATGGTCATCATCCCCGGCCAGCGCAAGCTGGTGGAGGCGATGAAGGCCGGCCGCTCGCCCGACCCCATCCACGGCCGCAAGGGCAAGCAGCGCAGCGTCCACAACAACTACTTCACGCTGCCCATTCTCTTCATCATGATCAGCAACCACTATGCGATGACCTACACGCATGCCCATAGCTGGCTGGTGCTGGCGGCCATCATGGCGGCCGGTGTGCTGATTCGTCACTTCTTCAATCTGCGGCACAAGGGCAAGGTGTCGGTGGGCTATCCCATCGCCGGTGTGGCCTTGCTGCTGGCGGTGGCCGTGGCGATTGCGCCGCGTCCTGTCGCACCTGCTGCATCGACTGCACCTGCTGCCTCCGCAGGTGAGGGCGCAGCGCCGGTGGCGGCTGCCGCACCGGACTTTGCCCGCATCCAGGCCATCGTCACCCAGCGTTGCGCCAGCTGCCATTCGGACAAGCCGACCCAGGCCGGCTTCGCCACCGCACCAGCCGGGATGATGCTGCAAACCCCCGAGCTGATTCATCAGCACGCGGCCAAGGTCTTCCAGCGCGCCGTCCAAACCAAGGACATGCCGCTGGCCAACATGACCCAGATGACCGATGCGGAACGCGCCGAGCTGGCCGCATGGTTCCAGGCTGGGGCCAAGTAATCGCACCCGATTCCATCAGAGAGCACACATGCAACCCATTACCATCGACGGATTCAACCTCACCGCCGCGCAAGTCGTCAGCGTGGCCCGCGCGCCTCACCTGAAAGTGGCGCTGGCCGATTCTTCCCGTGCCGCCCTCAAGCAAAGCCGCGATTACATCGAATCTACCTGGATGCACGACGAAGCGCCCATGATGTACAGCTTCAATACCGGTGTCGGTTTACTCAAGGACACGCGCATCAAGGTCGAGCATATCGAGCTGTTCCAGACCCAGCTGATCCGCGCGCACAGTGCGGGCATCGGCGAGCCGTTTTCGGAAGAAGTCAGCCGCGCCACCATGCTGCTGCGGGCCAATGCATTCGCATCGAATTATTCCGCGCCACGCGTGGAAGTGGTGGATCGCCTGCTGGCTTTCATCAATGCGGGTATCCACCCGATCATGCCGCAGAAGGGATCGGTGGGTGCTTCCGGCGATCTGGCGCCGCTGGCTTATCTGGCGGCGGCCATTGCCGGGTTTGATGAAGCGGAAGTGATGTATCAAGGCCAGCGCATGCGCGCCACGCAGGCCATCGAGCAGGCCGGCATTGGTCCGGTCAAATTTGATCTCAAGGCCAAGGATGCCTCGGCCCTCATCAATGGCTGTACGGCGTCGCTGGCTGTCGCCATCCTCGCCGCGCACGATGCGCGCCATCTGCTGACCGATGCCTGCCTGTCGCTCGGGCTGACGCTGGAAGCGATGCGTGCCGAGATGTCGGCCTTCGATCCGCGTATCCAGCAGGCGCGTCCGCATGCGGGGCAGATCAAGACAGCGGAAGTCATCCGTCAGTTGTTGAAGGGTTCGACACGTACTACCCATGAAGCGCGCGCAATACAACTGCCTGATGAATTGCGCCGTACCGATATTGCCTACACGGCGCGCATCCAGGATGTGTACTCGCTGCGCTGCGCGCCGCAAGTGTATGGCCCGGTCTTTGATGCACTCGACTACATCGACACCATCATCGAGAAGGAAACCAACTCCGCCACCGACAATCCCCTGATCTTCAACAAGGAAGACGGCGAGGGATTCGAAATCATTTCCGGCGGCAACTTCCACGGCCAGTATCTGGCGCAGGCGATGGACTTGCTGGCCATGGCCATCACCGACCTGGGCAGCATCTGCGAACGCCGCATCGCGCGCCTGATCGATCCGACCTTGTCGTGGGGATTGCCGCGCAACCTGATGAGCGGCGTGCGCGGGGTCAACACCGGCTATCCGGTGGTGCAGTGTTCCATGAGTTCGCTGGTGATGGAAAACCGTACCCTGTGCATGCCGGGCAGCGTGGACAGCATCCCTTCCAAGGGCAACAGCGAGGATCACATCTCCAACTCGACCTGGTGCGCCCGCAAGGCCATGACGGTGGTGCAGAACACGCAGTACATCGTCGGCGTGGAAATGCTGCTGGCGGCACAGGCGCTGACGATGACCGAGGAATTGCTCAAGGACTTCAAGCTGGGGCAGGGTACGCAGGCGGCCTATGAGGAGATCCGCCGCCAGATCCCGGCGTGTCTGGAGGGCGATCGCTGGTTCCATGACGACGTGCGCGCTGCGCATGACTTCGTGGTCAGCGGATCGGTGCGGGGGGCGGTGATCGGTGCGATCGGACGGTTCGTCTGATCGCTTATAGCCAGAAATGGAGGGGCCACCCGGCGTCATGTCGGACGGTTTTTTAATTCGAGATAAAAATATAAATAATTATTTAGGCTGCCCCATTTCTTGTCGCTCGAAGTGCCGATCAAATATCGAACCTGAGCGATATCTCTACGTCGTGAGCTAACGCAATATCGCAAGCCGGTCGAGCGCGACGAGGAGATCGCGCTTTCTTCTTTGCCCTTGGTTGCGTCCAAGGCGGCTTCCATGGAGGGATATTGTGTGACATGCTTGCACCCCGGTATCAGAAAAATACTCGCGCTGCTCATTGCGCTAATCACGAAACAGGCAGCAGGCATGTCCGCCATTCCAGACTCTTCGAAGCTCGACGAGGAACCGCATCACTGGGCCAAGGTGGCCTCCCGTGATCTCGCATTTGTACGCGATACCATCGATGCTGCCCATCCGGGCGGGTTGGAAAAGGATGACCTGCCTTTCCATGCCTGGCGTGAAGAGGGCTATCACCAAGCGCAGGCACTGGCGGCCAGGGCGAGCAGCGAGCGTCAGGCGATCGCCGCAGTGCGCTTTTATGCCATCGGCTTCCAGGATGGGCATCTGGCGATCTGGTCGGATGCAGCACATCAGCAACGCAGGGCGTGGACTGGTTGGCTCATGCAGCAGCGCGACGGCGGCTACTTTGTCTCCGCGCGCGCCAGTCGTTGGCCGATTGCCTTGCCACCCATCGGAGCGCGCATTCTGGAGTGTGATGATCGTCCCGTGTCCAGTGTGATCCATGAGGACATCATGCCGTTCACAGATCGGCGTGTGGACTTGACGAACGTGCGACGCAAGCTGGTGGCACATGTGACGATGCAGATCCCGATCGAGCCGCTTTGGCGAGACACGTCCCCACAGTCCTGTGTAGCCGAGTTTCCCGACGGGAGGCGTGAGCGAATTCCCTTGCTCTGGCGCGAAGACGAGGAAGGAATCCGCCAGGCATTTTCGGTGGCGCGGCGGCCTCAGGGTATGCAGTACTTGGACGATGGAACAGTGTGGGTCGACGTCACCGATTTCCAGCTGGACAAAGCGGGCTTCGAACGGCTGGAAATCTTGCTGGCCCAGCTGCGTGCGCTCGATACGGCCAAGATGGTGATCGTCGATACGCGCGGCAACGGCGGGGGCAACAGCGCCATAGGTGATCGCATCCTGCGCGCTCTGCTCAAGCAGACCATGCCCCCTGAGCCCTTACAGGCCAGCGCTTGGTGGCGCGTCTCGCAGATCGCCATCGACCACTTGCAAGGGCACGCGGATCGATATCGCGCATTCCAGGGCGAAACAGGAGAGGAAGTGCGCTGGATTGACGGGATACTGTCACGCATGCGGACTGCGCAGAAAAACGGCGTGGACTGGGCCCAGAATAGCTTCGAGACCGAGCCTGATGAAATCACCAACCCCGAGGATACCGGAGCGCCCTTTCAAGGACGGCTAGGGCTGGTGACCGATGCCAATTGCGCCAGTGCCTGTCTCGATTTTGCCGATGCGGTACTGCGTATTCCAGGCGCAATCCATCTGGGGGAGGCTACCAGCGCCGATACCAACTATCTCGATGTGACGCAATTGCGTCTACCCAGCGGTTTGATGATGTGCTTGCCGTTGAAGGTATGGCGCGGGCGAGCCCGGGGAAGTAACGAGGCGCTGATTCCCCAATTCGCCTATGACGGTGACATCAACGACACCGTCAGCCTGCAAAAGTGGGTACTGGACACGATGCGCAAGTGACCTCCTGTCCGGATGTGTCAAACATCCGCCCACTGCCGCAGCAGGTTGTGATAATGCCCGGTCAGTCCCACCACTTCCTCGGTATCGCCCAGTTTCTGCCGCAGGCCGAAGATGTTGCGATCCAGTTCGAAGAGCATGCTGCGCTTCCAGTCGTCGCGGATCATGCTCTGGGTCCAGAAGAAGGAGCACACGCGTGCCCCGCGCGTGACTGGTTCGACCCGGTGCAGGCTGGTGGAGGGATAGACGATCATGTCTCCCGCCGGCAGTTTCACTTCATGGGTGCCATAGGTATCGACCACGACCAGTTCGCCGCCATCGTATTCGTCCGGCTCCGACAGGAACACCGTGGTCGAGACATCGGTACGGATGCTGCCAGCCGCGTTGGGCAGCATGCGCACCGAGCCATCCACGTGCATGCCGTAGTGCTCGCCGCCTTCATAGCTGTTGAAGAGCGGCGGCATGGTCTTTTTGGGCAGCGCAGCGGCAAAGAAGAGGGGATTCCTGCGCAGCGCTTCCAGGATGATCTCGCCGAGCTGGAAACCCAGCGGCGAATGTTCCGGCAACTGCCGGTTGCGCTTCACGCGCGCCCCCTGTTCACCCACGGTCTCGCGCCCGTCCACCCAGTCGGCGCGCTGCAGTTCGGAGCGGATGTGACTGACCTGTTGCGGGGTCAGGACCTGGGGGATGTGCAGCATCATGATGGAATTCTCCTGTAGCGAATGAAAAAACCCCTCCGCACGGGAGGGGCCGTCAAGTCGCCGATCGCTGGCTCACCGGAGGGGACACGAACTCTTGCGAGTCAGAGCACCCCACCCGGTGAGGGCTTCAATGCCAGGGGCAGGATCAGAACTTGAAGTTGGCGGTCAGCGCCACCGAACGCGGCGTGCCTGGGGTGTAACGATAGCCGCTCTTGTTGATTGCCGCTACGTAGTCTTTATCGAAAATATTGTAGATATTGAGCTGTAGATCAACGTTCTTGTTCACGATATAACCAACCATGCCATCGAAGACCCAGTAGCTGTTGGCGTACTTGGGCGTACCGACCGCACCATCGGTGCCGCGCAGCAGCGAACTGACGTAACGTGCACCACCGCCGACGGTGAAGCCCTGCGGCAGGCGATAAGTAGCCCAGGAGGTGAAGGCTTGCTTCGGCGTATAGGCAAGATTGTTCTCGCCGGCGGCCGTGGTGATGGCACCGTTGTTCACTTTGGTGTCCATCCAGGTGTAGCCCGCTGCCAGCGACAGGTTGCTGGTCACGTCACCGGTCACGCCCAATTCGATACCCTGCACGGTCTTCTTGCCGGTCTGGAAGTACTGCAGCGAGGTCGGATCCTGTTCGACTTCATTGGTCACTTCGGTATGGAACAGGGCCGCCGTGAGGGCCAGCTTCTTGTTCATCAGATCCCACTTGGTGCCCAGCTCGGAGGTCTTGGTCTTTTGCGGGGCGTAGTTGCTGTTGGCCGCGCTGTTGGCCGAGGCCGACAGGGCAAAGTTGCTGCCGCCCGGCGGCTGCTGCGAGGTGGCGTACAGGGCATAGATGCTGCTGTAGTCGGTCGGCTTGTAGATTGCGGCCAGCTTCCAGTTGAACAGGTTGCCCGAGGTCGACAGGTTGGTGATGGTGCCGGCGGCGTTGGAATAGTACGTGGTGCGGTAATGGTCCTCGCGGATGCCGGCGTTGATCGACCACTGGTCGTTGAACTTGACGGTGTCGAACAGATAGGCCGAGACGGTGTCGGTCTTGCCATCGTTGTAGCCGGTGGCCGTCATCGTGTAGGTCTTGGCGTCGTTCGGATTCGGGTTGTACAGGTTGGCCACCGACAGCGTGCCGCTGCGGGTGAAGGACAGCGCGTGCTGCTTCTCCTGGGTGAATTCGACACCGCCCACCAGCGTGTGCTTGAGGCTGCCGGATTGCAGATCGGCCGTGATGTTGGTCTGGTTGGTGATGATTTCGTTGCTCTGGTCCTTGCGCGTCGGGTTGGAGCGCGACAGGGTCCAGGCCGAGGGATTGCTGGCCGACGGCGTGACCAGGTTGGCCGATGTGCCCATGAAGGCGGTCAGCAGGTAATCCTGGCTGGTCTTGGCATAGCGGGTGGTGTTCTGCAGCTTGACGTTCTGCGAGAAGTCATGCTCCACACGCGCCGTGAACATGTCGGCGGTCACCTTGTCGTAGTCGCTCGACAGGCCGTAGAAATTCGACGAGTTCACCCGCGCCGCGCCGCTCAGGAAGGAGCGCGAGGCATCCGGCGAGGTGTAGCCGGGCAGGCCGATGGTGGGCACGCCGCCATCGGGCACGTTGTCCTGGTCGATGTGCAGATAGTTCAGGAACACGCGGGTCGGGCTGTTCAGGCCGAAGGCCAGCGAGGGCGCCACGCCCCAGCGGTCGTTCTTGACTTCATGGCGGCCGGGGACGCCGCTGTCCTGCTTCATCACGTTCAGGCGCATGGCGATACCGCGCTCTTCATCGATCACCTTGTTCCAGTCGGCGGTGGCGCGCTTCTGGTTCCAGCTGCCATAGGTGGCCGAGGAATTGAAGAAGTTGCTCATCTCGGCCTGCTTGGTGACCATGTTGATCGAGCCGGTCGGCGAGCCGCGGCCATTGTCGGTGCCCGCCGGGCCCTTCAGGACTTCCACTTGCTGGATGTTGAACATGTCGCGCGAGATCGAGCCGAGGTCGCGCACGTTGTCCACGAAGATCGCACTGGAGCTGTCGAAGCCGCGCATGTAGATGGCGTCGCCGGTATTGGTGGAACCGTTTTCACCGAGATAGAAAGTCCCGACGCCCGGGCTGTTGCGCAGGGCTTCGGTCAGCGTGGTGGCACCCTGCTGGTCGATCAGCTGCTTCTTGATCACGGTCAGGGTCTGCGGGGTGTCGACCAGCGGCTGGCTGTACTTGGCCGAGGAAGCCTTGTCGGCCTTGTAGTCCGATTCCTGGGTGGCGGTCACTTCGACCTTGGGCAGGGCGGTGCTGGTCTGGGCATGCACGCCCACGGCCGGCAGCAGCAAGGCACCGGCAACGGCGGCGGACAGACGGGTCGAAGCAAAGGCAGGCTGCGCGTGCTTGCGGCTCTTGATGTAACTCATGGCAGGGTTCCGAGAGAAAATGTTGAGAGTTCTCTTGGCTGGCTATGAGTCGAACGGGCAATCGCATGGTCTGGTGAGACCTGGCAGGCTCCGCCGGAATGGCTGGCGAGATTGTAGTTTTTTGTATCTCGTTGATATCGCAATGTTTCGACTTGCTACGAGATTTTTACAATTATAGCCACGGTTCCAAATAAAAGTGATTCTTATTCTAAAAATTTCTGTTCCCTGATCGTCTGCTCTTGGTCTTCCATTCAGAACATCCCGCGCAAAGCCGCAGCGCATCCGGGAAGGCGGAAGGGGAAAGTCGAAACTGCATTTGTTGCATAAAAAATACGAAGCCTCACGGCAGTGCGCTGCGTGATGCAGTGCGCTGCCGTGAGGGTGGCGAGGGAGAGTTCACCGGTGGCGGCAGAGCGCCGCCACCGCAGGGAGGGGATCAGAAGCGGAAGTTGCCAGTCAGCGAGAAGGCACGCGTGCCGCCCGGTGTGTAGCGATATCCGCTCTTGTTGATCGCGGCGGCGTACTGCTTGTTGAACAGGTTGGTCACGTTGAACTGCAGTTCCACCGTCTTGTTGATGGCATAGCTGGCCATGGCATCGACCAGCCAGTAGGCATCGGTCCGGGTGGGCGTGCCCAGCGCATTGCTGTCGGTGCCGCGCAGCAGGCCGTCCGTATAGCGCAGGCCGCCGCCCAGCGCCAGGCCCGGTGCCGCGCGCCAGGTCGCCCAGGAGGTAAAGGACTGGCGCGGGGCGTAGGCCAGGTAGTTCTCGCCGTTGGCGGTGACCACGCGTCCCTTGTTGACGCGGCTGTTCATGCGGCTGTAGCCGGCGGTGAGCGAAATGTCCCGGGTGAGCTCGCCGGTAACGCCCAGTTCCACCCCTTCGGTACGTTTCTCCCCGATCTGGAACCAGGTGTCGGCCAGCGTTCCCGGCTCGATCTCATTGTGCACGTCGGTGCGATAGAGCGCGCCGGTGACGGCCAGGCGGCGGCCGAGCAGGTCCCACTTGGTGCCGATTTCGGCGGTACGGGTCTTTTGTGGCGCGTAGTCGGGGTGGGAGGGATTCCTGCGGCTGGCACTGAGGGAGAGATTGTTGCCGCCCGGCGGCTGCTGCGAACTCGCCAGCAGGGCGTAGACGCTGCTGTAGCTGGTGGGCTTGAAGACGGCCGCCAGCTTCCAGCTCAGCAGGTTGCCCGAGGTTTTCAGTGCAGTGGCGGTACCGGAGGCGATGCCGTCGAAGGAGGTGCGGTAATGGTCCTCGCGCAAGCCCAGGTTCAGTGACCAGCGCTCGCCGAACTTGAGCGTGTCCAGCACGTACAGCGCGACGGTATCGATCTGGCCCTCGTTGCGGCCGGTGGCCTGGATGCTGACTTCCGATTCGTCGAAGCGGGGATTCGGCTGGTACAGGTTGGCCGGGGGACGGAATCCGTCCACCGTGAAGGCCAGCGCATGCTGGCGTTCGCGCGTCAGTTCCAGGCCGCCGACCAGGGTGTGCCGGATCGCGCCGGTATTGAACTGCGCCGTGGCATGGGTCTGGTTGCTGAGGATCTCGTTGGCCTGGTCGCGCCGCGTGACGATGTTGCGCGCCAGTAGCCAGGTGCTGCGGTCAGTGGCCGAGGGCGTGCGGATGCCGGACTTGTACTTGCCCCGGTCGCTGCCGGTGGCAATGAAGGAGGCCAGGCGGTAATCCTGGTCGGTGCGAGCGTAGCGGGTGCTGTTTTCCAGCTTCAGGGTGGACGAGAAGTCGTGCTGCACCCGCAGGGTGTACATGTCGGCGTTGACCCGGTCATAGTCGTCCACGTGGCCATAGTAGTTGCTCGGATTCACCTTGGGCGCGTCGCCAATGAAGGGACGCGCCGGATCCGGCGAGCGATAGCCTGGCAGGCCGAGGGTGACCACGCCGCCATCGGGGACGTTGTCCTGCTGCATGTGCACGTAGTTGAAGAGGATGCGGGTGGGGCCATTCAGGCCCCAGGCCAGCGAGGGCGCGAAGCCGTCGCGGCTGCTGTGCACCTGGTGGCGGCCGGGTACGCCGCTGTGCTGTTTCATCAGGTTCAGGCGCAGCGCCAGGCCCTGATCGGGGTTCAGTACCTTGTTCCAGTCGACGGTGGCGCGCTTCTGGTTCCAGCTGCCATAGGTGCCGCTGGCGCTGACCGCATCGGCCAGTTCGGGCTGTTTGGTGACCAGGTTGACGGAGCCGGTCGGAGAACCCCGGCCGTTGTCGGTGCCCGCGGCTCCCTTCAGGACCTCCACCTGCTGCAGGTTGAAGACGTCGCGCGAGATCGCGCCAAGGTCGCGCACGTTGTCCACGAAGATGGCGCTGGAGATGTCGAAGCCGCGCATGTAGATGGTGTCGCCGGTACTGGTGCTGCCGTTCTCGCCGAGGAAGAAGGTGCCCACGCCGGGCGTATTGCGCAGCACCTCCGTGAGCGTGGTGGCACCCTGCTGTTCCATCAGCGGACGCTTGAAGACCTGCAGCGTCTGCGGCGTATCCACCAGCGGCTGCGTGTACTTGGGGGAGGCCGATTGCTCGGCCTTGTAGGGCGATTCCTTGGCGGCATCGACCTGTACCGAAGGCAGTTTTCCGCCAGCGGACTGGGCCTGGGCGGTGACTGCCGGCAGCAGCAGGACGCCCGCCAGCGCCGCCGACAGGCAGCAGCTGGATGCAGCAGGTGAGGGCGGGGAAGAGGGGTGCTTTTTGCTCTTGATGAAGCTCATGTCAGGTTCCGAGAGTAAGGGTGGCGAAATCTCTGGGCTGGCGATGAGCGGTGTCCGGGACGATATGAAGCTTTGTGAAAAAAGCGGGATGCGCGTCCGGACGGGGCTGGCGGTCAGATGTCAGGGGAAATCCGGCCGGCGATGGCGACGTGCCGGGAGCGGATCCGGCTGAGTATAGGAAGCGGGGAGAAAAAAAGAACTCCTGCAAATTTCGATTTTTTGCAGGAGTTTTTGAAGATTGAAATTTGTATCGGAAGCTCGATTTTTTTCAATCAGGAGCGGCCAACTCCTTGGCGCAACGGGCGGCTTCCCGCTGCCGGAGGCGATCAGAAGTGATATTCGGCGCGCACCATCGGCGTTTTGGCCAGCGAGCCCGGCACGTTGCTCGGGTTGCCGAACTTGTTGCGCCAGTACTGATATTCCAGACCCAGGCGCAAGGTGTTCTTGCCCAGTCCCATGGCCGTGCCGAGGTCGTACATGAGCTGTCCGTCGAAATTCAGTTCGGGCGCAGTCGACCCGCCGAACTCGTTCCTGCCCTTGGCGGCGATGTAGTTCAGGTAGCCCTCGAAGGCCCATCCGCTGCCGCCCAGCGGGATCCCCCAGGCCAGGTTCAGCATCGGATGCGTGTCATAGGTGTAGCGGCTGCTGATGCCCTTGGGCTGGTTGCTCTCGAACAGGGCCAGCACGCTCACGTTGAGAAAGCCCGGCACATCCATCATCAGGGTCGGGCCGACCACCCACATCCGCTTCTTCGAGGCATAGCTGTTGTCGTTCTTGGTGTTCCAGTCGAAGCCCAGCGTCAGGCCGACGCCGCGCGCCGGTCCGAAGGACAGGTCACGGCCGCTGATCTTGCCGATGTCCAGCGTATGGCGATAGGTGACATAGGCTTCCTGGGCATTGTCATCCTTGCTGTCCGACATCAGCAGGTCGACGTTGAGGAAATTGGTGCCGAACTTGTAGCCGCTGGCATGCTGGAAGTTGACGATGTTCTTGCTGATGTCCTGCGTATTGAAGGGCTCGGCAAACTTGGTGCCGTAACGGTAGCCGATCGAGTTGTCGGCCCAGTCGGCCGCCAGTGCGCTGCCGCCGGCCATGAGCAGGACGCCCGCGAGCGTGCCGTGCAGGCGCAGGGATGGAATGGGCATGGTGTCTCCTCCAGTGATGGATGTTGTTTGATATAAATGATTTAGATGATTGCCGCGCCGGGCCCGAGCTGGTATCTGCGGTCCGGATGTCGGCTCCGGTTTGGCAGGGGGCTGCGCGGTAAGGCATTATGTCCGCTGCATCGATGGCCGGTATAAGCGCACTCGTATAGGGTTCGGCGGGCGGCGGTATATCATCGGCGCTCACGATCACTCATCCTTACTCATCCTCACTCATCCATTACACAGCGAAAGGACAGCAACATGGGCAAACTGAGCACGCACGTGCTGGATATCACCAAGGGCAAGCCCGGCGCGGGCGTGAAGCTGGCGCTCTATGTGGTGAATGGCGGCGGCAAGACGCTGCTCAAGCACGCCGTCACCAACAGCGATGGCCGCTGCGATGCGCCGCTGCTGGAAGGCGAGGCGCTGCAGCCCGGCAAGTACGAACTGGTCTTTGCGGCCGGTGATTATTTTGCGGAACAGGGCGTGAGCCTGCCGGAACCGCGTTTCGTCGATGAAGTGGTGATTGCCTTCGGCGTGGCCGATGCCTCGCAGAACTATCATGTGCCGCTGGTGGTGTCGCCGTGGGCTTATTCGACTTATCGCGGCAGTTGATGATGCGCACCTGATTCATCTCTGGAATCGATGAATGAAAAATCCGGCCTTCGCGCAAGAAGCCGGATTTTTTTATTTCCGCAAGAAGCGGCGCCGGCGTGACGATGCGCAATTCACCCGCGGCTTCTGGTGGCGTGACCGCATGTTGTGCGAGAAGGTAAAAGGGCAAGGATCAGCGCAGCGTGTTTGATGTGGATTAAGGGACGGAGGACGGAAATCGGGTCCAATCACACCTCCTCTCTGTTGTATTTGCGGGCTGCGGCAATATGTCGCAGCCCATTTTTTTTGTTGTTCGCTGCCGCTAACTGCTTGTGCCAAAAGGACTTTTTTCGGATCAGCAAGCCGCTCTTGCCGGACGGCAGCACGGCCACGGGATTGCAGCGCACAGGCTGCGTGATAGATTGCGCCGATGAAAAAAACAGGGAGTGCGGACGTCACGGCGGTCGCGGGTGCGGCTGCGCGCGCTTCCCTCACAACACCAAGAAAAGCCAGACATCCTCGCCATGAACACGCTGCCTGTTTGCTCCTCATTGTCTCCGTCTTCGCCGGCTTCTGCCGTCTCCCGTCCGCTTCGCCTGCATCCCTTGCTGCTGGCCGTGCTCTGCGCCTGGAGCGGCAGCACCTTGGCCCAGCAGGCCGCCGCCAGTGACGGCAGCAGCGAGGCCGCGACCTTGCCCACCATCGAAGTGCGCAGCAGTGGCTCGGTCGCCGAGCGCAAGCAGCTGCCGCAGACCACGGCCAGCGTCACTGCCGATACCGCTGCCAACAGCATCAACGTCACCGACAGCTCGGATGCGCTGAAGTATCTGCCCAGCCTCTCGGTGCGCAAGCGCTACATCGGCGATACGCAATCCCCGCTGGCCACTCGCACCACGGGCGTGAACGCCAGTGCGCGCAGCCTGATCTATGCCGATGGCATCCTGCTCTCGGCGCTGGTGAACAACAACAATGGCAATGGCTCGCCGCGCTGGTTCATGGTGGCACCGGAAGAGATCGAGCGCATCGACGTGATGTATGGACCGTTTGCGGCGGAGTATCCGGGCAATTCCTACGGTGCGGTCACCGAGATCGCCACGCGCATGCCGCAGCAGTTCGAGGCCAGCATCAAGGCGCAATATGCGCAGCAGGATTTCAGCCAGTACGGTGCGTCCGGTACCTATCGCGCGCAGGAGTACAACGTCGGGTTGGGCAATCGCCGCGGGGCGCTGGCCTGGCGCTTCTCGGTCAACCATCTGGACAGCTACTCGCAGCCGGTGACCTACATCACCGCCACCAGCCTGCCGGCCGGCACTACCGGCGCGGTGCTGGTGCAGGATCGTACCGGCAAGAACCTGTATGTGCTGGGGGCCGGCAATCTAACCCATACGGTGCAGGACACGGCGCGGCTGAAGGTTTCTTACGACTTCACGCCGGCGCTCACGGCCACCTATACCCTGGGCTTCTGGCAGAACCAGGCCAGCGCCAATCCGCAGAGTTTCCTGAAGACCGCCAGTGGCGCGACGGCCTATACCAGCGGCTTTTCCAGCAACGACGTGGACCAGCAGCAATGGATGCAATCGCTGGAATTGCGCAGCAAGACCGGGGGCGAGTGGGACTGGCAACTGGCGGCGTCGACCTTGTCGGCCTCGCGTGACCTGACGCGCACCTCGACGGCCACCTTCCCGGCCGGCCAGAGCGGCGGGGCCGGCACCATCGCCGATGCCAGCGGCACCGGCTGGAGCACGGTCGATGCCAAGGGCATCTGGCGTCCACAGGGCAGTGCCCAGGTCATCAGCTTTGGTGCGCATGTGGATCGCTACACCCTGGCCACGCCGACCTGGAACACCAGCAACTGGGTCAGCGGCGGCAACGGCACGCTGGCCTCCGACTCGCGTGGCAAGACCGAGACTTCCGCGCTGTGGGCACAGGATGTGTGGCGTTTGTCGTCTTCCCTGAAGGCCACGCTGGGTGCACGGTACGAATGGTGGCGAGCCTTCGATGGCCGCAATGTCTCGACCTCAGGCAGCACCGTCTTCGCGGTGAACCAGCCGGAGGTCAGCCACAGCGGACTCTCGCCCAAAGCCTCGCTGGCCTGGGCCCTGGCGGACGACTGGGTGACGACGCTCTCCACCGGCCGGGCGCTGCGCTTCCCGACCGTGGGCGAGCTTTACCAGAACGTGCTGCTCAATGGCGTCTATCTGCAGGCCAATCCCAACCTGAAGCCGGAGAAAGTCTGGTCCACCGAACTGGCCATCGAAAAGCAG
>NZ_DBIC01000384.1:0-2725 GCF_002296545.1 Herbaspirillum sp. UBA812
ACTACAATCCACAAATACCTGAAGGAATTGGAAGAAGAGGAGGGCGGCCAGGGCCACCCGCGCAGCATCAGCGAGGCGCTGCAGGACCTGGTGGAGCGGCTCGCCGTGCAGTTGCAGGAGGAGGCCCGGGCTGAGGTCAAGGCAGTGCGTGCCGAAACGGAGACGGTAACGGCTCGATTGGCGCAGGAATTGGCATTGCTGAAGGCCGCCCATGGCGAGCAGGGCCTGCGTCTGGATCAGACGCAAAAAGCCCTGATCGCCGAGCGCGCGGCCCATGAGAAAACCCGCGAGGAACGCCAGGAGCAAACCGCCATGGCACGCACCCTGGAAGTGAAGCTCGCTGCCTTGGAGGAACGCCTGGCCGAAAACGAACAGCACCGCCAGTCGCTCGAAGAAAAGCACCAGCACGCCCGCGATGCCCTGGAGCACTACCGCAGTGCAGCCAAGGACCAGCGCGACCAGGACCAGCGACGCCACGAGCAACAGCTCCAGACCCTGCAAGCCGAATTGCGCCAGTTGCGCCAGGATGCAGTGGTGCGCCAGGAGGACGTCACCCGACTCAATCAGGAAGGCGTGCGCCTGATTGCCGAGTTGTCGCATGCACGGCAGGCGCTGGCAGAACAGCACACGCTGGCCACGCGTCGCGAACAACAAATGGAGGTGCTGCAGGAACAGGCTTCCGCCAAGCGCGTGCTCGAAGCGCAGCTGGCTGCCAGGAACGAGGCCTTGACGCAACTGCAGGCCCGGGTCATCAGTGCGGAAGAAGAGGCCGCCAGTGCGCGCCGGCAATGGCAGCAGGGCGAGCGCGAGCTGGCGGCGGTGCGCGCACGACTGGAAACGCACGAAGCGCTGCTCAAAGAGTGGCGCGACCACTCCGCTGCGCAACAGGATAAAAAGGCAGCGCTACCGGTACCGAAAGAGCCTGATACCGACGCCGGCTGATACCGGGGCAGGGCAGGGGTACCGTCCGCGCACTCGCCGCACTTTCATGCTTGACCTCGATTCAGCCAGCCATGCCCGCCGATGAAGGCTCATGCAAAAAGCTGATATCCAAGCATGTTTTACTTTGTAGCTCCAAATGATCTGATCGCCCACAATCGGGGCTCGCGGCGGCTTTCGAGGCCGTGTCCGCAGCCTCCATTGAACGACTCCACGATCAGGTCATGCACGCAAAGAACTTCATTCGCCGCTTCCGGTTTCCGCAGCATCTGGCTGGTGCCATCCTCGCCCTGAGCGCAGCGCACGCGCACGCTCAAGCCCTGACCATCGGCGTGACGCCCGGCGTGATCAAACGGCTTTACAGCCTGCCCTGGCAAAAACCCTGAATGAAGCTTTGTGTCGCTGGCGAGTGATCTTCTCGTGCCTCGCCGGCCGCAAGCCCGCTTCCAGCGGCCTCCCGTTGCGCCGACGCTGCCAGCGGCTGATTCACGACCTGAACATTTTTTCCAAAAACCCATTTTTTCGGAGCCCCGCATGCAGCCGTCTCGTCTTTTCCGTCATTTGCTGGTCGTCCTGACTGTCCTTTCTGCCCATGCCGGTGTGGCGCACGCCGCCGACAAGCTGCGCATCGGCGTGGTGCCTGGGGCCTATGGCGACTCCATCGCAGTGGCCGCCAAGGAGGCCAAGAACCAGGGCATTGACGTGCAAGTCGTCGAATTCACCGACTGGACCACGCCCAATGTGGCGGTGGATGCCGGGGATCTGGACCTGAACTATTTCCAGCACCAACCCTTCCTCGACAATACCATCCAGAAGAACGGCTACAAGCTGGCCAGTGCCGGCACCGGCATTCTCGCCAACGTCGGCCTGTATTCGCTCAAGCACAAGACCTTTGCGCAGGTGCCACAGGGCGGCAAGGTCGGCATCGCCAACGACCCGGTCAACCAGGGGCGCGGGCTGCTGTTGCTGCAAAGCGTGGGGCTGATCAAGCTCAAGCCCAACGTCGGCTATCTCGGCAGCCTCAATGACATCGTCGAGAACCCCAAGAAGCTGAACTTCGTGGAAGTGGAAGGCCCGCAGCTGGTGCGCATCACGCCGGATGTGGACCTGGCCCAGGGCTATCCGCACTTCATCGTGGCGGCCAAGGCCTTCGATCCCTCCAGCGGGCTGGCCTATTCCGGCATCGAGGATGCCCGTTTCGCCATCCAGTTCGTCACCAAGGCCAGCCGCGTGAATGATCCGGTGATCCAGAAATTCATCCGCATCTACCAGAACTCCGAGACCGTCAAGGCCGATATCCACCGCGCCTTCAACAGCGACAAGCGTCTCTACACGCTGGCCTGGCAGAAGCCCTGAACCCGCCGCACCCGTCCCGGAAGGAAACCGCATGGAACTCTCGATCACGGCCAGACAATCCTTGACCGCTCCCAGCCGTCCCGAGGCGGAGCATGAGGCTGCCTCGCTGAACTCCGCCGCCGGCGGACCCTGGCCCGCCAGCGGTCCCAAGGGCCGGGTGGCCTTGCGCCAGGTCGGCAAGACTTATCTTTCATCGGCCGGTCCGGTGCAGGCCTTGCAGGACATCGATCTGGAGATCGCGCCCGGCAGCATCTTCGGCATCATTGGCCGCAGCGGGGCCGGCAAATCCAGCCTGCTGCGCACCATCAACCGGCTGGAGACGCCCAGCACCGGGCGCATCGAAGTCGATGGGGTGGATATCGCTACCCTCGACGATGCGCAACTGGTGCAATTGCGCCGGCGCATCGGCATGATCTTCCAGCATTTCAAC
>NZ_DBIC01000384.1:3019-3283 GCF_002296545.1 Herbaspirillum sp. UBA812
GATCTTCCAGCATTTCAACCTGCTTTCGGCCAAGACCGTCTTTGACAATATCGCCTTGCCCCTGCGTGTGGCCGGCGTACCGCGCCAGCAGCTAGAGGGCAGGGTGCGCGAACTGCTGGCCCTGGTCGGCCTCGAGGACAAGGCCGATACCTATCCGCGCCGCCTCTCCGGTGGCCAGAAGCAGCGTGTGGGCATCGCCCGCGCCCTGGCCAGCGGGCCCGAGATCCTGCTCTGCGACGAGGCCACCTCGGCGCTGGACCCGGA
>NZ_DBIC01000384.1:3577-4836 GCF_002296545.1 Herbaspirillum sp. UBA812
CTCGGCGCTGGACCCGGAAACCACTCACGCCATCCTGCAACTGCTGCGCGACATCAACCGCAAGCTGGGCATCACGGTGATCCTGATCACGCATGAAATGAGCGTCATCCGCGAGATCGCCGACCAGGTGCTGGTCTTGGAGCAGGGGCGCATCGCCGAGCTGGGACCGGTGTGGCAAGTGTTCGGCAATCCCGCCCATCCAGCCACGCAAGCTTTGTTGGCGCCACTGCAGCAAGGCCTGCCGCCGGAACTGCTGGACCAGCTGCAGACCGTGCCGCCGTCCGGGCTGCATGAGCGCATTCTGCAATTGCAATACCGTGGTGGGGATGGCCTGGAGCCTGATCTGTTGCGCGTGGCGCAGGCGCTGGGCGGCAAGACGCGCTTGCTGCAGGCCAGCGTGGAGCGCATCCAGGGACATACCCACGGTCAGCTCTACATCGCCTTGGCCGACGTCACGGGATCACCAGACTGGCAGGCCCTGACCCAGGGCCCCACGGCGATTGCACATCACATCAAGGAGTTGGGATATGTCACTCGAACTTAGTCTTTCCATTCCCATTGAGCGCTACGGCAATGCGCTGGTCGATACGCTGCAGATGGTCGGCATCTCGGGCGCACTGGCGCTGGTGGCGGGTATTCCGCTGGCGGTGCTGCTGATCGTGACGGCGCCGGGCGGCTTCCTGGCCTCCCCGCGCGTGCACCGGGTATTGGGCAGCATCATCAATGTTTTCGCGCCACGCCCTTCATCGTACTGCTGGTGGCGCTGATTCCGCTCACGCGCCTAGTGGCGGGCACCACCATCGGCGTCTGGGCCGCCATCGTGCCGCTGGCCATCAGCGCCACGCCTTTCTTTGCGCGCATCGTCGAGGTGAGCTTGCGCGAAGTCGACCCCGGTCTGATCGAAGCGGCGCAGGCACTGGGCTGCAAGAAATGGGACATCGTGCGGCATGTCTATCTGCCCGAGGCTCTGCCCGGCATCGTGGGGGGATTCACGATCACGCTGGTGGCTCTCATCAGCTCCTCAGCCATGGCCGGTGCCGTGGGCGCGGGCGGGCTGGGGGATCTGGCAATCCGCTATGGCTATCAGCGGTTCGATACGCAGGTGATGGTGATCGTCATTGCGGTGCTGATTTTGCTGGTGTCGGTGGTGCAGCGTATCGGGGACGGCTACGTACGCTGGCTGCGTGAACGCTGATGGTGCGCCGGTCGCGCCCTTAGGCTTGCTGTTGATGATGCGGGGACCTTGCATGCAAGGTCCC
>NZ_DBIC01000384.1:5122-6956 GCF_002296545.1 Herbaspirillum sp. UBA812
GGGACCTTGCATGCAAGGTCCCCGTTTTTTTTGTGGCAGTGCCATATCAGTCAGGCAAGGTCGCCACGATGAACATGCGCTGGAACGGCAGCAGCGTGCTGCCATCTGCGCCGGGCGGGTAAGCCTGTTGCATGCGGCGCGCATATTCGGTGCGGAAGGCCTGCAATTGCTCGGCTTCCAATTTCTCGAGATAGGGACGCAGGCTGCTGCCGCTGGCCCATTCCAGTACCGGGTCCGCGCCCGTGAGGACGTGCAGATAGCTCGTTTGCCAGATGTCCAGCGTCGCCACGCGCGGGCGCAGCAGGTCGTAATATCGGCCCACCTCCAGAACATTGCGCCGTTCCGACACCTCGCCCAGCACATCGGCATAGGCGGGTGACCTCGCCAGCTCCACCTGCGCGCGCCGCAACGGCGCGTCATGCATGACCGGCATCTGCACCGCCAGGCAACCGCCAGGATTGAGGAAGGACAGCAGTCGCGGGAACAGCTGCGCATGATCGGGTAGCCACTGCAGGGTCGCATTGGTGTAGATCAGGTCCAGCTTGTGCTCGGGCACCCAATGATTCAGATCGGCTGCGACGAACCTGGCCTGCGGCACGTTCAGGCGCGCCTTGGCCAGCATGTCATCGGAGCCATCCACGCCCAGCACCTCGGCCCGTGGCCAGCGCTGCTGCAGCAGTGCGGTCAGGTTGCCGGTGCCGCACCCCAGGTCGAGGATGCGCGCGGGGTTCTGCGTGGGCAGATGCAACATCAGGTCCAGGGCAGGACGCAGGCGTTCGCCGCCGAACCGCAGATACTGGCTGACGTCCCATTGAACCTGGGCTTGCATGGATTCTGGAGAGGTTTGCATGGATTGCTCCTGTGGCGAAGGTTGATACAGGCTGAGCAGTCTGCCTCGCCTGGCTTGCAGATAAGCGGCACCGGCTTGGCTGACCTTTATCAGGGCCTCGCCGCCAGATGCATGGACGCGTGCCAGATAGCCTCGCGCATTGGCGTTTTCCCAGACCGGCAGGCGAGGGCAGGAGGTCCGCCAGGGTTCGATCACTTCGCTGTAAGGCCGTCCATCCGGGCCAATCCATTCAAGAAGATCAAGGATGAGCGGCTCGACGGCGTCGCCTGCCGCCGGTTCATCGTGACCTGGCTGCACGTCCGACATCGTGATGTTCATGATCTGGCTCCTTTCGGGCTGACTTGAGGCTGTATCTTGAGCGCTGCCGGAGAAGCAGTAAAATGAAATTATCTGAAAGATTAATAAGTTTTACTCATGAAAATCGACATCCTCGGTGTACAGGCGTTTGTCGCGATTGCCGATCACGGCAGCTTTCAGGGCGCGGCTGGTGCCTTGCACGTGACGCAGACGGCGGTGACGCTGCGCTTGCGCAAGCTGGAGGATTTTCTGGGGGTGACCTTGATGGAGCGGACCACGCGCTCCCTTGCGCTCACCGAAATCGGACAGGACTTCCTGCCCCAGGCCCGGCGGCTGCTGGACGAGCTGGCGGGCGCGCTGGTGGAGATTCGGGAAACCGGGATGGCGCGGCGTGGCGACGTCTGCATCGCCTGTGTGCCCACCGTAGGGGTGCAGTACCTGCCACGCATCCTGCAGGCGTATTCAGCGCGCTATCCGCACAACCGCATCAAGATTCTCGATCACGCCTCTTCTGCCGTGGCCGATGCGGTGCTGCGCCGGGAAGCCGAATTCGGCATCAACATGGCCAGGGAGCATCATCCCGAGCTGGCAAGCGTTCCATTGACCACGGACCGGTACGTGCTGATCTGCCACCACACCCATCCATTGGCCAAACGCCGGCGCGCCACCTGGGCGCAGCTCAAGCCG
>NZ_DBIC01000384.1:7253-9437 GCF_002296545.1 Herbaspirillum sp. UBA812
TGGGCGCAGCTCAAGCCGTATCCGCTGATCTTTGCAGGGGAGGTGAGCGGCAATCGCACCTTGCTGGATCCGGTGCTGGACGCCAACCGCCTCGCCTTGCGTTCTTTCTATGAAGTGCAGCGCAGCTCAACGGCGATGGGACTGGTGGCGCAGGGGGTGGGCATTGCCGTGGTGCCGGGGCTGGCCGTGCAGGAGGGAGCCTATCCTGATGTGCGCACGATCCAGCTGGTCGAGCCTGTGGTGTCCCGCAATCTGGTGCTGATCAAGCGCAAGTCGGCGCACCTCTCGCCGGCGGCACAGGCGCTCTACGACATGATCCTGACAAAAGAAAGCAAGAACTGACAGGTCAATACGCTACATGTCTGAGGCCAACTCGATAATCACGTCGCGTAGCCAGCGATGTCCGCCATGGGCGTGGTTACGTTCGTGCCAAAGCATGCCGACCGGAAATCCTGGTACCGGGAAAGGGCATTCGATGACGGTCAGGTTTTCTCGCCGATGGAGCACCAGCCGCTCAGGGACCAGCGCCACGAAATCGGATCGTGAAACCAGGTCCGGCACAATCAGAAACGAGGCTGCCGAGAGCACCACGCGACGCTGGTACCCGAGGGCGGCCAATCCATCATCCACAGCCGTGCTGAAACCGCCGCCATCGAGCGAGACGACGACGTGTTCAAGCTGCGCGAACTGCGCCACGGAGAGCTTGCGCCTCAGCTTCGGATGTCGATGCCTTCCGATGAGCACATAACGTTCGTCAAACAAATGCCGGTAGCGCAGGCTTTGCGGCGCATGATCCGGCGTCAGCAGCGCCAGATCGACGTCGCCTGCGGCCATCTGTGCTTCGAGTTGGGGCGGGTCAAGATGGCGCAGGGCAATGCGGATGCCCGGCGCGTGCTGCCGCAATACCGTGCTGAGCGTTTGTATGACACATGCCTGCACATAGTCAGTACTGGCGATGGAGACACTCATCTGCGCGCTCATGGGATGGAACTGGCTATGTTGCGCGACCGTGGATCGCACCTGATCCAATGCCTGCCGCAAGGGTTCCAGCAGATCAAGCGCTTTTGCCGTGGCCGTCATGCCACGGTGGGAAGGAATCAACAGCGGATCCTCGAACAGTTCGCGCAGTCGGTTGAGTTGCGCGCTGACAGCCGGCTGGCTCAAATGCAGCCGCTCAGCCGCTTTGGTGACGTTCTGCTCTGCAAGCAGCGTTTCGAGCGTGACCAGAAGATTCAGATCCAGGCGTTTTTTGCTATCCATGAAATGGATGGTAGCAGCAAAGATTCATGATTTCACTGATACCTGCGACTGGCCCACACTGGCTCCGTTTTCATTGCATCTGAAAGGAAGGCTGGCCATGCATTCGCACGACCGCAAAAAAATACTGATCGTCCACGCCCATCCGGAAAAGACCTCGCTGACGCACCATCTGGCCGAGGTGGCATCGAGGACCTTGCGCGATCAAGGCCATGAGGTCCTGCACTCGGACCTGTATGCCATGGGGTGGAAGAGTGCATTGGATGCCCAGGATTTCCCTGTCCGCCAACATTCCGATCGTCTTTCTATCATCGCCGAGTCCGAGCATGCCTTTGCACATGGCTGCCAGACGTCCGACGTGGCGGAAGAACAGCGCAAGCTGTTGGCTGCCGATGCGCTGATCCTGCAATTTCCGCTCTGGTGGTTCAGCATGCCGGCGATCATGAAAGGCTGGATCGACCGGGTGTGGGCTTATGGGCTGGCCTACGGCTATCGCGGCGCGGGCAATGCCTACCGATACGGGGAAGGCGGGTTGGCCGGAAAGCGTGCGTTGCTTTCGGTGTGTGTGGGAGGGCCGGAAGTGGATTATTCACCCCGGGGCATCAACGGACCTCTGGAGCAGCTGCTTTTCCCGATCACCCATGGCAGCTTGTTTTTTCCGGGGATGGAGGTCTTGCCGACCTTTGCGGTATATGGCGCAGGGCATTTGAACGAGGCCCGACTGGCTACAGCTGAAGATGCCTTACGTTTGCGGTTGGCGGGACTGTTCCGGGACAAGCCGATTCCTTTCCGCACGCAAAACGGGGGAGATTATCCGGATGCTCATGTTCTGGCGGAGCATATCGCCCCGGGACAGAGCGGCCTGGCGGCGCATGTCGAGGAAGTCGGGCTTGGTTGAGACATCCGTCCATTGAAGTAAATGCACCC
>NZ_DBIC01000251.1:0-217 GCF_002296545.1 Herbaspirillum sp. UBA812
AGCTCATCAATGAATCCGTCGCCAAGGTCGCCACCGGTGAAAAGCAGGTCAGCGAAGCCGGCTCGACCATGGACGAAGTGGTCAGGAGCATCCAGAGCGTGACCCACATCGTGCAGGACATCAGCGCCGCCAGCACCGAGCAGACCGCCGGCCTGGAACAGATCAACACCGCCGTGGCCCGGATCGACGAAACCACCCAGCAGAACGCCGCCCTGGT
>NZ_DBIC01000251.1:514-11091 GCF_002296545.1 Herbaspirillum sp. UBA812
CGCCCTGGTGGAACAGGCTGCCGCGGCCGCCGCCTCCATGCAGCAACAGAGCGTGGCCCTGACCGATGTGGTGAGCATCTTCAAGCTCACGGCCGAGCAGGCTGGCCCGACCGCAGTGCGCGGCCCGCAGCAGGCCGCTGTGCAATATTCCCAGGACACGGCGATGCCGGCCCTGAGCTACGCCTGAGCCGCAGACAGCAGATTTTCCCTGAGCGTGTATTTGCCGGCATCGTAAATGCCGGCTTTTTTTTGCTCGGTGAAATGGCGTGAAGACATCGGAATTTCCAAGAGGCAAGCGGGACGGCAGGCCGCTGTGGCCGGGCCTTTAGTGGACTTGTCACATAATTGTTGTATCCTATGGCTCTTCGAAACTACGTCGGGCTCGCGCCTAACGCCATGCAAGATCACCCTAGTAGCGTCAAGTCTGACGCTAAACCCCATCGTTCCCTGTTTGAACGACTCACCGCACTGATTTCCCCCGAGCCCGAGAACCGGGCAGAACTGCTCGAAGTGTTGCACGACGCACACGAGCGCAATCTCATCGACGCCGATGCGCTGTCGATGATCGAAGGCGTGTTCCAGGTCTCCGACCTGGCCGTGCGCGACATCATGGTGCCGCGCTCGCAGATGGACACCATCGACATTTCCAAACCGATCGAAACCTGGATGCCCGAAGTGCTGGCCACGTCCCACTCGCGCTTCCCCGCCGTGGATGGCGAGCGCGACAAGGTGATCGGCATCCTGCTGGCCAAGGACCTGCTGCGCTACTACGCCGAGGAATCCTTCGACGTGCGCGACATGCTGCGCCCGGCCATCTTCATTCCCGAATCCAAGCGCCTGAACGTGCTGCTGCGCGACTTCCGCGCCAACCGCAACCACATGGCCGTGGTGGTGGACGAATACGGCGGCGTGGCCGGCCTCATCACCATCGAGGACGTGCTGGAACAGATCGTCGGCGACATCGAGGACGAATACGATTTCGATGAAGCCGAAGACAATGTGCTGGCCCTCAAGGATGGCCCGCACGGCGCGCGCTGGCGCGTGAAAGCCCTGACCGAGATCGAGCAGTTCAACGCCGAAGTGGGCAGCCGCTTCTCCGACGAAGACGCCGACACCATCGGCGGACTGGTCGCCAATCACGTGGGCCGCGTGCCGCGCAAGGGTGACGAATTCGACATCGATGGCCTGCACTTCGAAGTGCTGCGCGCCGATGCGCGCCAGGTACACGTGCTGCTGGTGTCCAAGCTGCCGTCGGCACCGCTGGACGACGAGTGAATCGCCTGACCTGCCTGCCGTTGCAACCGTGACTTCCCCCTCCTCCCAAGACCTGCCGCTGCCGCGCGGCGCGACCGCTGCGCGCGGTCGCCTCGGCACGGTGCTGGCCCTGCTGCTGCCGGTCGCAGCGGGTGCGGTCAACGTCTTCGCCTTCGCGCCCTTCAAGCTGTGGCCCTTGCAGATCCTGGCCCTGGCCTGGCTGTTCCATGGCGTGCTGGCGCAACCGCAAGCCTCCACCGGCCGCCACTTCCTGCGCGGCTGGCTGTACGGTTTCGGCTGGGCAGCGGCGGGCGTGCACTGGCTCTACATCAGCATGCATGACTACGGCGGCATGCCGGGCTGGATGGCGGCACTGGCCGTGGGCTTGCTGGCGCTCTATCTGGGCTTGTATGCGGGTGCGGCTACCGCGCTGGCAGGCTGGCTGCGCCATCGCTGGTCGTCCTCGCCGCTGGTGCTGGCGCTGTTCATGCTGCCGGCGCTGTGGGCGCTGTCGGAGTGGGCGCGCGGCTGGGTCTTCACGGGATTCCCCTGGCTGATTTCGGGCTATGCGCATACGGTTGGTCCACTGGCCGGCTTCGCCCCGGTGGGCGGCGTCTATTTCGTCGGCTGGGTCGCAGCGCTCATCGCGGGCAGCCTGGCGCTGCTGTGGATGGGTCTCTCGCGCAAGGGCGTGGCTGGCACTGGCCAGCGCATCGTGCTGCCGCTGTGTGCTGCGGCCCTGCTGTGCGCGGGCGGTGTGACATTGCGGCTGATGCACTGGACCACGCCACAAGGCCAGCCGATCACGGTGCGCCTGCTGCAGGGGAACATTCCGCAGGAAATGAAATTCTCCAACGATGCCCTGGTCTCCACCCTGGGCATGTACGAACAGATGATCAGCGCCGCCCCGGCCGACCTGATCGCCACCCCGGAAACGGCCATCCCGCTGCTGCCGCAGCAATTGCCACCGGATTACCTGGAACGCATCGCGCGCTTCGCGCAAAAGAGCGGCAGCCATCTGGCGCTGGGCATTCCGCTCTCCGATGGCCCGCAGCTGTATGCCAATTCGGTGCTGGGCTTCGGCCCCGGAGTGGGATCGGCCTTGATGCCCTACCGCTACGACAAGCACCATCTGGTGCCCTTCGGCGAATTCATCCCGCCGGGCTTCCGCTGGTTCGTCGACCTCATGCACATCCCGCTGGGCGACATGACGCGCGGCGCGCCGGTGCAGTCGCCCTTCGGCGTGAAGGACCAGTGGGTGCTGCCCAACATCTGCTACGAAGATCTGTTTGGCGAAGAAATCGCCGGCCAGCTGCGCGCTGCCTACCGTGCCGGCCAGCCGCAGGCCAGCCTGCTGCTGAACCTGTCCAACATTGCCTGGTTCGGCAATTCGATCGCCCTGCCCCAGCACCTGCAGATCTCGCAGATGCGCACGCTGGAAACCGGCCGCCCGATGCTGCGCGCCACCAATACCGGGGCCACGGCGGTGATCCTGCCGGGCGGCGCGGTCAGCGAACTGCCGCCCTACACGCGCGGCGTGCTCTCCGGCCAGGTGCAGGGCTATGGCGGCCAGACCCCCTACATTCTGCTGGGCAACAAGCTCATCGTCGGGCTGGCGCTGCTGATGCTGCTGCTGGCCTGGGGCCGCAACAAGGCCGCGCGCATTCGCCACTGATCTCCGATGCCAGGGCCCGGCAGTGCCGCGCCCTGGCAAAACCGGGTCAAACGCCCCAAAAGGCGCTAAAATTCAAGGTTTTCGCAATTCCTCCGCCGGTTCGCCAGGCCACCACACACGATGCTGACATTTCAACAAATCATCCTCAAGTTGCAAGAATATTGGGACGCCCAGGGCTGCGCACTGCTGCAACCCTACGACATGGAAGTCGGCGCGGGTACCTCGCACACGGCAACCTTCCTGCGCGCGATCGGCCCGGAACCGTGGCGCGCCGCCTACGTCCAGCCTTCGCGCCGTCCCAAGGATGGCCGCTATGGCGAAAACCCCAACCGCATGCAGCACTACTACCAGTACCAGGTGGTCCTGAAGCCGGCGCCGGAAAACATTCTGGACCTGTACCTGGGCTCGCTGGAGGCGCTGGGGCTGGATCTGAAGCAAAACGACGTGCGCTTCGTCGAGGATGACTGGGAAAACCCCACCCTGGGCGCCTGGGGCCTGGGTTGGGAAGTCTGGCTCAATGGCATGGAAGTGACGCAATTCACCTACTTCCAGCAGGTCGGCGGCCTCGACTGCAAGCCGGTGCTGGGTGAGATCACCTACGGCATCGAGCGCCTGGCCATGTACCTGCAGGGCGTGGAAAACGTCTATGACCTGGTCTGGACCGAATGGACCGAGAACGGCGTCAAGAAGCACCTGACCTATGGCGACGTGTTCCACCAGAATGAAGTGGAACAATCCACCTTCAACTTCGAGTACTCGAACACCGACTTCCTGTTCTCGCTGTTCACCAACTACGAAGCCGAAGCCAAGCGCCTGATGGAAGTGCCGCTGGCCCTGCCCGCGTATGAACAGGTGCTCAAGGCCGCCCACACCTTCAACATGCTCGACGCCCGTGGCGCCATTTCGGTCACCGAGCGCGCCGCCTACATCGGCCGCATCCGCAATCTTTCGCGGGCGGTGGCGCAGGCCTACTTCGAATCGCGCGAGCGCCTGGGCTTCCCGATGCTGGGCCAGGCACCGGCACAAGCGGCCGCCTGAGACGCAGCAACACGACATCATGCGGCACCGGTTGACTTGACCGGTGTCCCGAGCAAGACAGCAAGACAGACAACATGAACCAGACACTCCTCGTAGAACTCGTCACCGAAGAACTCCCGCCGAAGGCGCTGGCCAAGCTGGGCGATGCCTTCGCCAATGGCATCTTCAATGGCCTGCAAAGCCGCGGCTATCTCGACGCCGGCGCTGCCGCCACCGCCTACGCGACCCCGCGCCGCCTGGCCGTCGCCATCACGCAAGTGCGCGCCGCCTCGCCGGACAAATCGATCCGCGAAAAAGTGCTGCCGGTGACCGTCGCACTGGACGCCGAAGGCCGCCCGTCGGCTCCGCTGGTGAAGAAGCTGGCCGCACTGGCCGCCTCCACCGGTGCCACCGTCATCACCCCGGACCAGCTGGAACGCGCCCAGGATGGCAAGGCCGAGAGCTTCTTCTACACCTATACCGCCAAGGGTTCGGCCCTGGCCGTGGGCCTGCAGGCTGCGCTCGACGAGAGCCTGTCCAAGCTGCCCATCCCCAAGGTCATGAGCTATCAGCGCCAGTTCGGCCGCGCGGCCGGCGAGACGGTGCACTTCGTGCGTCCCGCGCACTACCTGGTGGCGCTGCTGGGCAACGACGTGGTGCCGATCAATACGCTGGGCCTGGATGCCGGCCGTACCACGCTGGGCCATCGCTTCCTGTCCTCGGGTGTGCTGCAGATCGCCTCGCCCGATGCCTACGTCGAGGCACTGGCCACGCAAGGCAAGGTCATCGCCAGCTTCACCGAGCGCCGCGAAAAGATCCGCACTGCGCTGCTGGCCAAGGCCGGCGGTGACCAGGTGCTGATGCCGGATTCGCTGCTGGACGAAGTCACCGCGCTGGTGGAATGGCCGGTGGTCTACGAATGCAAGTTCGAGGATGAATTCCTGGCCGTGCCGCAGGAATGCCTGATCCTGACCATGCAGACCAACCAGAAATATTTCGCGCTGACCGACGCCGATGGCAAGCTGCGTTCGCGCTTCCTGATCGTTTCCAACCTGGAGACCGATCGCCCCGAACACATCATCGGCGGCAACGAGCGCGTGGTGCGTCCGCGCCTGTCGGATGCCAAGTTCTTCTTCGAGCAGGACAAGAAAAAATCCCTGGCCGATCGCGTGCCGCAACTGGCCAACGTGGTCTACCACAACAAGCTGGGCAACCAGCTGCAACGCACCGAGCGCGTGCAGGCACTGGGCGGCAAGATCGCCGGCCTGCTGGGCGGCGACATCAAGCAAGCCGAGCGCGGCGCGCTGCTGGCCAAGGCCGACCTGCTGACCGACATGGTCGGCGAGTTCCCGGAGCTGCAAGGCATCATGGGCACGTACTACGCGCGTCATGATGGCGAATCGGATGAAGTGGCGCTGGCCGCGTCCGAACACTACCAGCCGCGTTTCGCCGGCGACGCCCTGCCTGCCACCGCCACCGGTACCGCCGTGGCCTTGGCCGACAAGCTGGAAACCCTGGTCGGCATCTGGGGCATCGGCCTGCAGCCGACCGGCGACAAGGATCCGTTCGCCCTGCGCCGCCATGCCCTGGGCGTGCTGCGCATGCTGGTCGAAAAGCGCCTGCCGCTGTCGCTGACCGCCTTGCTGGATGCGACTGCGGGACTGTTCGCCGGCAACGCCAATTTCAAGGATCCGCGCGCCGACGTGCAGGCCTTCATCTACGACCGCCTGCGCGGCCTGCTGCGCGAGCGCGGCTTTGCACAGAACGAAGTGGAAGCCGTGGTGGCCCAGCAGCCTGACGTGCTGGACAACGTGGTGGAACGCCTGCAAGCCGTGCAAGCCTTCGCCGCCTTGCCGGAAGCCGAAGCCCTGGCCGCTGCCAACAAGCGCATCACCAACATCCTGAAGAAGATCGAAGGCGTGGCCATTGACGCCCACGGTGCCGTGCAGGAAAACCTGCTGCAGGAAGCCGCCGAGCAAGGCCTGTTCGCCGCCATGCAGACCACGCGTCCGCAGGTGCAGGCAGCCTACGCAGCGGGTGACTTCGCCGGTGCGCTCAAGGCCCTGGCGCAACTGCGCGAGAACGTCGATGCCTTCTTCAACGACGTGATGGTCAATGCCGAGGACGAGCAGCTGCGCAAGAATCGCCAGGCACTGCTGGCATCGCTGCATGGCATGCTCAACCAGGTGGCCGACATTTCCAAGCTGGCGGCGTAATCCATCGCGCTACCGGCTGTCGTACACGCAACACCGATCCGCCGCGCACGGGCTTGTCCTGGCGCGGCGGTGTTCATGAAGGAAAGCAGGAATGAAACTGATCATTCTCGACCGCGATGGCGTCATCAACCAGGATTCAGATGCCTTCATCAAGTCGCCCGACGAGTGGCTCCCCATCAAGGGTTCGCTGGAAGCGATCGCGCGCCTGAACCAGGCCGGCTATCGCGTGGTGGTGGCCACCAACCAGTCCGGCGTGGCGCGCGGCTTGTTCGACATCAAGACCCTCAACGCCATCCACCAGAAGATGCACAATGCGGCCCAGCAGGCCGGTGCCGATATCGATGCGGTGTTCTTCTGCCCGCACTCGGCCGATGACAATTGCGATTGCCGCAAGCCCAAGCCGGGCATGTTCCACGAGATCGCCAAGCGCTTCAACATCAGCCTGCGCGGTGGTGTGGCGACGGTGGGCGATTCGCTGCGCGACCTGCAGGCGGGCTATGTGGCCGGCTGTGCGCCCTACCTGGTGCTGACCGGCAAGGGCGAGAAGACCCAGGCCAAGGGCGGCTTGCCGCCGGGCACGCTGGTGTTCCCGGATTTATCGGCAGTGGTTGATTTCATTCTGAAGTCGCCGGTCGGGGTCTCGGTATAGTGCCGTTGCTGCGACCGCGCAGCCAACCCCATTCATTACAACAACATGCTTCGGCATGGGAGAAACGATTTTGCGCCTTGTCCTGATTCTGCGTTCGGTGATCTTCATGGTCTTGATGGCCGTGGCCACCATCATCTGGTCCTTCGCCTGCCTGCTGTCGGCCCCCTTCCCTTACGCCCAGCGCTACTGGTGGACTTCACGCTGGAACGTCTTCGTGATCTGGACCGCACGCGTGATCTGCGGCATCCGCTACGAAATGCGCGGCACCGAGAACCTGCCCGATGCGCCGGTGATCCTGCTCTCCAAGCACCAGTCGGCCTGGGAGACCATCTTCTACGTCATCAACATGCCGCGTCCGCTGGTGTTCGTGTTCAAGAAGGAACTGACCTACGTGCCCTTCTTCGGCTGGGGCATCGCCCTGCTGCGCATGATCCCGATCGATCGCAAGAAAGGCCGTGACGCTTTTGCGCAGGTGCTGGAACATGGCCGCCGCCGTCTGCGCGATGGCCAGTGGATCATGATGTTCCCGGAAGGCACGCGCACCGCCGTGGGCTCGCAAGGCAAGTACAAGGCCGGTGGTTCGCGCCTGGCCGTGGAAACCAATACGCTGGTGGTGCCGGTGGCGGTGAACTCGGGCGAGTGCTGGCCCAAGGGCGGCTTCGTCAAGAAGCCGGGCGTCATCACGGTCTCGATCGGCAAGCCGATTTCGCCGGAAGGCCTGAATCCCCAGGAATTGAACGAGCGCGTCGAAAATTGGATAGAATCCGAGATGCGCGTGATTTCGCCGGACGTCTACAAAAACAGCGCGCCCCGGCCGGCCGCCACGACTGCATCGCAGTAATGCCGCGCGGCCAACTCCTTAGCCAACAGCAACACAGGACGCCGCGACTGCCTTGATACTGCTCCGCAAACCCAAACCCAATCCCGACCAGCTCTCGCTGCAACTGGATTTGTTTGGCGCGCCCGCCGCTGCGCCGGCAGCGGCGCCCGTCGATCCGGGTCCGGCGCTGCCGTCGCCGACGGTGCAGCCGCCGCTCATCGTGACGCCGCATCCGGTCGTCCATGCGGCTCCGCTGCCGCCGCCCCTGATTCCCGAACCACCCGCATCACCCTCACCTCCCAGCCCGCTGCTGGCCCCGCCGACCACGGCCCGTCCGGCCGACGGCAAGCGCCGCATCCAGCTGGGCGAGCACACCATCGATTTCGCGCTGCTGCGTTCCAAGCGCCGCACCATCGGTTTCCTGGTCAGTGATGAAGGCCTGCGCGTGACCGCGCCCAAGTGGGTTACGCTGGCCGAGATCGACAACGCCATCCGCGAGAAGCAGCGCTGGATCCTGACCAAACTCAACGAGCGCCGCGAGCGCTCGGCGCGCCGCCTGCAACCGCAGATGCAATGGCGCGATGGCGCCACCCTGCCCTACCTGGGTGCCGACATCACGCTGCGCATCCGCACCGGCCAGCGGCAGGCGGTGTTTCTTGACGAGCTCACGCGCGAACTCAACATCAGCCTGCCGGCCGACGCCGGCGAGCAGCAATTGAAGGATCGCGTGCAGGGCTGGCTACAGGCGCGCGCCGAAGAACTGTTCGGCAAGCGGCTCATGATCTATGCCGAGAAGCTGGGCGTGCAATATCGCTCCTACGCACTGTCCTCGGCCACCACGCAATGGGGCTCCTGCACGTCGGATGCGCGCATCCGCCTGAACTGGCGGCTGATGCATTTCGCGCTGCCACTGATCGATTACGTGATCGCGCATGAACTGGCGCACCTGCGCGAGATGAACCACAGCCCGCGCTTCTGGGCCACGGTGCAATCGATCTTCCCCGAATTCGAATCGGCCAAGAAAGCCTTGCGCGACAGCGCAGCCGAGACCATGCCGATCTTCTGACCGGCCGGGCCCCGCCCTCCCCCAGTCGCTCAGAAGCGCACGTTCACACCCACGTCCAGCGAACGGCCGTAGCCCGGCAAGGCTTGCAGGCTGCCGCTCTTGGTCTTGGCCAATCCCGACAGGTAGACCCCGCCCAGCGCATCCGCATAGTTGCGATTGAACAGATTGCTGATGCCTGCGCTGACGCTGATGGCCTGGTTGAACTGATAGCTGCTGCGCAGGTTGAAGACCGTATAGCTGGCAGTCGCGGGCTCCAGGCGGTTGCTGTCCACCAATGTCTTGCGTGCGACGTAATTCACTTCAGCGCGGTTGGTCCACGCGCCCTGCTGCTGCTCCAGCGCGGCCAGCACGTTGAAGGGCATCATGTGATACAGGTTGCCGCCATCGACACGCTTGCCGCGCGTGAGGCCGGCCTTGCCGGTGAAGGCGATGTCCCCCATTCCGGCAGTGCGCAACAGCGGCCACTTCCACGAGGCGTTGATGCCATACAGACGGGCATCGTGATTGGCGAATTGCAGCAGCGCACCGGATGCGGTGCTGACGCTGTAGGGATTGAAGCGACCGATGACATCGGCATCGATGTAGTTCTCGACGTAGCTGAAATACGGCGTCAGCTTGAAGAACCAGCGTGGCTCGTTGCCCTCCTTGTCGGACGCATGCCAGTCAGCGGTGGCCGAGAGGGTATGCGCCACTTCCGGCTTGAGATCGATGTTGCCGACATAGCCGTTGCCATCGCCGAACCAGTTGGTCATGGTCATGGCCATGGTGCCGCGGCCCCAGGTGTAGCGCTCGTAGAGATTGGGCGAACGCGTCTTGCGGGCATAGCCCACCTCCCAGGTCTGCCCGGCGTCGGGCGCGAAGCGCGCCAGTGCAGTGAGGTCGATGTTGTTGTCGGTCTTCGCGTGGCCGCGGGCATTGAAGGCATTGGCCGCCGTCAGGTCAGCCATGTTCATCATGTTGGTGCCGTAGGATTGCACGTTGCCGGCATCGGTCTTGACCAGCTCGTCGCGCACACCCACGATCGTGCTCCAACGTTCATTCAGCTTGCCTTCCCACTCGGCGAAGAGGGCGTAACGATCGCGCTTGCCGTCGTTGATGTTCACATAGGTCCGGGGGCCCATCATCATCGAGCCCGGTACGGCCGGCCAGTCGTCATCCAGATGGAAGCTGTGGTACTCGTTGCCCACGCGCAGTACGCTGCGACCCTCGGGTGCGAGATCGATATCGGCGCGCAGCGTGTAGCCGAGATCACGGCCCTGCGTCTGCATGGGCATGGTGCCGGTGCGTTCGGCGCTGAAGAATCCCATCTCATGCTCGGTGCGCTGCCAGTACACGCGGCCCAGCAGCTTGCCCCAGTCGAAGCGGCGCTCATACCCCAGGTTGGCAAAGGTGGAGCGGTTGCCGGTCATGTCCATGTACTGGTTCGGGAAGCCCTGGTAGGGGATGTATTGCTGCCCGGCCTTGAACACCAGTTGCTGCCCGTCACCGCGTGCGGCCACCGTCACCGCGTGGTTGTTGCTCTCGAACTGGCTGCCCAGCACCTTGTCGCCACGGCCGTTGACGTAGCTCTCGGCCCGCGACTGGCTGGCCACGTAATGCACCGAGAGATTGTCACTGGCCACCGTCCCTTCCACTGACGCCGATACTTCCGAATTGACGCTGCGTGCGGCTACCGAGAAGCCCCCCTTGGTCAACAGCTCGCCGGGCTGTGCCGCGAACTGCGGTGCCGGCGACGCCAGTTCGATGGTGCCGCCGATGCTGTCGCCACCGACGCTGACCGGCGTGATGCCGGCCATCACGCGCGTGATCCCGACCTGCGCGGGCGGCATGTAGGACATGGGTGCGTTCATCTGGTTGCCACAAGCGGCGGTGACATCCAG
>NZ_DBIC01000191.1:0-8844 GCF_002296545.1 Herbaspirillum sp. UBA812
CGGCACCGGCAAGGAACTGGTGGCGCGTGCCCTGCATCGCAATGGCTTGCGTGCCGCACGTCCCTTCGTGGCCATCAATTGCGCGGCCATTCCGGCGGAGCTGATCGAGAGCGAACTGTTCGGCCACGTCAAGGGCGCGTTCAGCGGGGCCACCGCCGCGCGTCTGGGACGTTTCCAGGAGGCCCATGGCGGGACCCTGTTCCTGGATGAGATCGGCGACATGGCCCTGCCGACCCAGGCCAAGATCCTGCGTGTCCTGCAGGAACGCGAACTGACGCCGGTCGGCGGCCAGCAGGCGGTCAAGGTGGACGTGCGGGTGATCGCCGCCACGCACCGCGACCTGCCGCAGGAAATCAGCGAAGGACGTTTCCGCGAAGATCTGTGGTATCGCCTGCAGGTCTTGCCGATCAAGGTGCCGCCGCTGCGCGAGCGTCCCGGCGATATCCTCGCCATTGCCGAACACTTCCTGCGCCAGCAGGGCGGCGATGCCCCCAAGCGCATCAGTCCTGCCGCCGCGCGTCGCCTGTTGCAGCACGCCTGGCCGGGCAATGTGCGCGAGTTGCGCAATACCATGGAACGCGCGGCGGTGATGAGCCATGGTGCCTGCATCGAACCGGAAGACATCGCCCTGGCCGACCGCAGCGTCACGGAAAATGCCAGCGACGTCGCCATCGATTGGGACGGCGAGCTGGCCGTGGCCATAGCGCAGGTCGAACGCGTGATGCTGCAGCGCGCGCTGGCAGCGGCCAACGGCAATCGTGCCGAAGCCGCCCGCCGGCTGGGCATCTCGCGTCAGCAGTTGTATCGCAAGCTGGAAGAGCAGGGCGGCGCAGTCGCTTAGGTCCGGTGCAGGCGCTGCTCCAGCAGCAGGCCTGCCAGTGCGCAGGTGCCGGCGAACAGGCCGATGCCAGCCATCCATCCCTGTGCCAGAATGCCCGCGCCCGCCGCGCTGCCCAATGAAAAGCCGAGATACATGGTCGAGGTGTTGAGCGACAAGGCCACCGGTGCTTGCGCCGCTGCGCCTGAGGCGATGAGCCGTGCCATCTGCGCCGGGAAGAAGGCCCATACCGCAAAGCCCCAACCCACTACCGCTACCAGCACCGGGATCAGTGCCGCCCGGGGCGACAGCAGCGTGGCCGCACTCAAGCTCCAGAAGGCCAGCATCAGCAGCAGCAGCGACAGCCTGACCACGCGCGGCGAGCCGAAGCGATCATTGAGATGGCCGCCCACGGTCACGCCTGCGGCGGCCGCAGCGCCCCACAGGCTGACCGTCAGGCCGACGCCGCGATCAGCGAAGGCCAGGGTGTGCGCCAGATACGGTGCCACATAGGGATAGGCCGCATATGCGCCGACCGACCAGAACAGCGTCACCCCGAGCAGACGCCGGATCAGCGGCTGCCCTACCACGGCCAGCCGTTCGCGCAGCCCGGCCACCCGCATCTGCCCGCCGGCATCGCGCCCGACCCCCAGCCAAATGCCGGCCACCGCCACCGCGCCCATCACGGCCACGGCCCCGAAAGTGGCGCGCCAGCCAAAGGCATGTCCGACTACCGACCCCAGTGGCAGTCCCAGCGCGATGGCGATGGTCATGCCGCCGCTGACGATGGCTAGCGCCCGTCCGCGCTGTTCGGGTTTGACGATGGCCCCGGCCAGGGCACTGGCATTGGGTGTGTAGAGCCCGGCGGCCACGGCCATCAGCAGGCGCGATGCCAGCAGACCGCCAAAGCCGCTGGAGAGGGCCGCCACCAGATTGGCCGCCGTGAAGACCCCCATTGCACCCATCAGCACGCGGCGGCGGTTGATGTGCGCCGACAGGACGGTGGCGATGGGTGAACTGATCGCCAGCACCAGCGTGAAGACGATCACCAGGCTGGCCACGGTCGACACGCTCATGCCGAAATCGGCCGCCATGCGCGGCAGCAGCGGCGCGATCATGAAGCCTTCGGTGCCGATGGCGAAGGTGCCCAGGGCCAGGAAGCCCGCCGTGAGCAGCGAGCCCGACGGCGAAGGCGATGCAGAGGGAGCCGGCGCAGGCTCCAAGGGAGTGGATGTCATGCTGTCCTCGACGATGGCTACGGTGCGGTGCGCTGCATGACAGCGCACCGCAAGACGATCAGACCGGAATCGGATTGGCGATCAGCGCCGCATTGAAGCCGTTGACCAGCGCGTGTTCATTGGCACCAGGGTTGTCACGCAGCGGCTTGACGGACTCGACGATGATCTCTTCCTCATCGCCGGCCAGCTTGGCCATGGTCTCGGCGATGAAGGCCTCCAGCGGCATGGCGCGCGGATCGCCGCTCTTCTTGACCAGGTCGGTATCGACCCAGGGCGGGGCGATCTCCTGCACCCGCACCGAGGTGTCGCGCAGCATGAAGCGCTGCGACATCGCATACGAATGCAGCGCCGCCTTGCTGGCCGAATAGACGGCGGTCACCGCCAGCGGTACATAGGCCAGCACCGAGGTGTTGTGGATGATGGTGGCGCGCGGCTGGGCCTTGAGCAGGTCGATCAGGGCCGACGTCAGGCGGATCGGGCCGAGCAGGTTGGTGTCGAGGATGCTGCGGCTGACCTGGTCGTCGATGGTGCCGCCGGCGTCGTCGAAGGGCATGATGCCGGCATTGTTGATCAGCACGTTCAGCGTGGGGAAGCGCGCCTTGAGCGTGGCGGCGGCGGACTCGATGCTGGCCAGGCTGGAGACGTCGAACTCGATGGCCTGCATGCCGGGATTGGCGGCGGTCACTTCATCGAGCAGGGCCTTGCGGCGGCCGCCGATGATGACCTGGTTGCCCAGCCGGTGGAAGGCTTCGGCCAGTGCGCGGCCAATGCCGGAGGTGCCGCCGGTGATGAAGAGGGTGTTGTCGGTGAGTTTCATGATTTTCCTTCACTAGGTCAGTAGAGTGAGGCCGCACACACCCGCCCGCAGGGGGCCGTGGCGGCAAGCTTCATATCAGGGCAAAAAAGGCAGGAACCGGGGGCCTTGCGGGCTGCTCAGCGGAGATCGCTACCGGTGTAGCGCGGTGCCGGGGTATTGGCAGAGAGCTGGGTCGCCATCTGCTGGCGTGCGCTGTCGAAACGGGTCCAGGCCGTTTCGTCATGCAGCGAGGGGATGGTGACCAGCTCGCCGCGCTGGAAGCCGACCAGCGCCGCATCCACCATCTGCTCGGCCGACATCACGATGGCCGGGTCCAGGTGTTCCACCGGCAGGCCGCCGATGGCCCAGAACTCGGTGGCGGTGGCACCCGGCAGCACGGCCTGGACCTGCACGCCCTGGGTAGCCAGTTCATGATGCAGTGATTGCGAGAAGGCCAGCACGAAGGCCTTGCTGCCGCCATAGACGCCATTGAGCACTTCCGGCGCCACGGCCACGATGGAGGAGATGTTGATCACCGCGCCCCGGCCACGGGCCACGAAACCGGGCACGGCAGCATAGGTCAGGCGGGTCGGCGCGGTGACGTTGAGCGCGATCATGTCGGTCATGTGCTCGACCTTGCTTTGCAGCAGCGGCGTGTGGGTGCCGATGCCGGCGTTGTTGACCAGCAGCGTGATGCTGGCATCGCTGCGCAGTTTTTCTTCCACCTGGGCCAGCGATGCAGCCTGGCCAAGATCGGCTTCCAGCACTTCGACGTTACGGGCGGTTTCGGTGGTGATGCGCGCGGCCAGGGTATTGAGGCGGTCGCGGTTGCGGGCCACCAGGATCAGGTCGTAGCCCAGGCGGGCCAGACGGTCGGCGTAGAGGGCACCGATGCCGGATGAGGCGCCGGTGACGAGGGCGGTACCACGACGGGCTTGGGTGTGCGGCTGGTTCATGCTGTTCTCCTTCGGTGTGGGGTGTCGATGGAGTGCATCTTAGGCCGCTTGCGGACTTCCTGAATGACGTATATGGTAGTGTTTTGAGACATCATCACGGAGTCCGGACATGCACCACATCGGCTACCTGCTCACAGAAGGCTTCCAGGTCATGGGCCTGGCTACCCAGTCGGTCTTTGAATATGCCAACAAGGTCGTGGGCCACGACTTCTACCGCATGCACAACTATTCGGTCGCGGGTGGCGAGATCACGTCATCCCTGGGCATGCGCGTGAGCACCACCAGGGCGGCTGCCACCGCCACCATCGATACCTGGGTGGTGTGCGGCGTGGGCAATCCGCTGGAGTCGCCGGCGAGCCAGGAAGAGCGCGCCTTCCTGCAACGGGCGGCAAAGAAGGCCAGGCGCATCGCCGGCATTTGCACCGGCGGTTTCGTACTGGCCGAGTCGGGACTGCTGGCACGCCGTCGCGCCACCACGCACTGGGCGTTTGCTGAGGCGATGCGTGCGCGCTTTCCTGACATCCAGATCGAAGACGATCGCATCTACATCGTCGATGGCCCGCTGTGGACCTCGGCCGGCATGACCGCCGGGCTGGACCTGGCGCTGGCCATGGTCGGCAAGGACCTGGGCGAGGAAGTGGCGCGCAGCGTGGCGCACAAGCTGGTAATGCACCAGCATCGCGCCGGTGGCCAGTCGCAGCATTCGGAAATGCTGGCGCTGGCCCCCAAGACGGATCGCATCCAGGATGCACTGAACTATGCGCGCCGCCATCTCAAGCGCGCGCTGACGGTGGAAGAACTGGCCGAGCAGGCCAACCTGAGTGCGCGCCAGTTCACCCGCGTATTCACGGCGGAGACCGGGCAATCCCCGGCCAAGGCCATCGAGGGCCTGCGGCTGGAAGCGGCGCGCCTGATGATCGAGCAAAGCCGCCATCCGCTGGAAGTGGTGGCGCGCGAGACCGGTTTCCGGGATCGCCGCCACATGCGCGAAGTCTTCCTGCGCGGCTTCGGCGTGGCACCGCAATCGATGCGACGCGAAGTGCGCGCCTGATGGGCGCTTGATATGCGCTAGTGCCTTAGTGCGCTAGTGCGCCGCGCTGGCCGAGAACAGGTTGATCACCATCACGCCCGCAACGATGAGCGCGATGCCGGCCACGGCCGGCCAGTCCAGCCGCTGTTGATGGATCAGCCAGGCGGCCAGCGTGATGAGCACCAGTCCAACGCCCGACCAGATCGCGTAAGCCACGCTGGTCGGCATGGTGCGCAAGGTCTGCGACAGGCAATAGAAGGACACTCCATAGCCCAGCACCACGATGATGCCCGGCAACAGGCGCGTGAATCCCTGTGAGGATTTGAGGGCGGTGGTGGCAATCACCTCGGCCACGATGGCCACCGCCAGGGTCAGGTAAGCGGACATGCTGGATTCTCCTGTGGATAAATCAATTCGACGCAAACAGTGAGTTCAGTGCGTTCAGTGAGCGCGGTTCAATGCACCGCCGTCTCCACGATGGCGGGTGCGGCGTGTTCCTGTACCGGTTCGGCCTGCATGCGGGCCAGGTGATCGCGCTGGAAGATGCCCATGCGGATCACGTCACGGTACTGGCCGTTCATGAAGAATTCCTCCTTCAGCACACCCTCCTGCCGGAAGCCGGCCTTGGCGTAGACATGCACGGCCTTCTCGTTTTCGCGGTCGACGATCAGGTAGATCTTGTGCAGGTTCAGCACTGAAAAGCCATAGTCCAGCGCCAGCCGCGTGGCTTGCACCGCCAGCCCGCGCCCCTGGCAGGCGGGCGCGATGATGATCTGGAATTCGGCACTGCGGTGGACGGTGTTGATTTCCACCAGTTCCACCAGGCCGCTGCTGTCGCCATCGGCATCGACGATGAAGCGGCGCTCGTTCTGCTCATGGATGTGGGCCTCGAACAGGGCCGAGAGTTCGGCGAAGGTTTCATACGGTTCTTCGAACCAGTAGCGCATCACCGTGGCATTGTTGTTCAGGTGATGGACGAAGCGCAGGTCTTCGCGCTCCAGCGGGCGCAAACGCACGGTCCGGGTCAGGTCATGTGATTTCTGCATGGCATCTCCTTGTGGGAAAACCAGTATGATCCACCGTCAAAGCAGATCGACCAAGATAAGGTCTATCGATAAACCAGATGGAGTCCCGCATGCAATGGAATCTCGATCAACTGCGCCAGTTCGTCGCCGCCGCCGAACACGGGTCCATCAGCGCCGCCGCGCGCCACCTGGGCCGGGCCCAATCGGCGGTCAGTACGGCCATCGCGCTGCTGGAAGTCGATCTCGGCGTCACGCTCTTTGATCGTTCGGCCCACAAGGCCGGACTCACCGAGGTCGGCGCGGCCATGCTGCAGGAAGCGCGCGAGGTGCTGCGCCAGGCCGATGCGCTGGAAGAACGGGCCCGGTCCTTTTCACTGGGCGATGAAGCCAGCCTGACCATGGTGCTGGACGAGGCCTTGCCCTATGCCGCCCTGCGCGTGCTGCTGCGGGAATTGTCGGCGCGCGCGCCGGCGCTGGAACTGACCTTGCTCGATGGCACCCCGGCCGAAGTGGTGGCAGCCGTGCAGCAGCGTCGCGCCGATATCGGCTTTCACTTCGACCGGGGACGCGTGGCCAGTGGCTTTGACCAGCGCCACATCGGCTCGGTGGCGCAAGGCATCTTCGTCTCGCCGCGCCATCCGATGGCCGCACGCGAACGCCTGCGCAAGACCGACCTGGCGCAATACCGGCAACTGATCCTGCAGGCCGATGGCGTCGAAGAACCGGTCTACAGCCCCAAGCTGTGGCGCTCCGACAATCACTACAGCATCGCCGAGATGGTGGCCGACAACCTGGGCTGGGCCATCCTGCCGGTCAACGTCGCCGAATATTTCGATCATGCCAAAGCGCTGGTGCCGCTGCGCTGTCCGGCGCTGGCCTTGCCGCTGCTGTCGGTACAGATGCTGTGGCTGCCAGGCCGCCCGCTGGGGAGTACCGCGCAATGGATAGGCGAGCGCTTCGGCCAGTTGCTGAGCAGCCAGGGACAGGCGGTGCTGGGCGAAGACATGTGACGGCGGCGCGGACAGTGTCCGGCAGCGGACGCCAAGGTGTCACGGGAACGGACACATGTCCCTGAGGCGAAGTTCGCAAGTCATTGATTTAAAAAGGATTCATGGCAGGCACGGGGTTTGCAAAAGAGGGTGTACCCCTCTCACCTCAAAGGAGTTGTCATGAACCGTTCCACCTTCCTCCCCCGTTCGCTGGCCGCGCTCTCGGCCCTGGCCCTGTTGGGTTCGATGATGGCGGCGCAAGCCCAGGCCTTGCCGCCTGCTCCGCCGCCGCCGGGTGCCGCGCCGGTCGCCGGCCCGATGGCACCCCCGGTCCCGCCCGCCACCTATGACGCCGCCATGACCGCGCAGGCTCCCATCACCGAGGGCCGCGTGAGCCGCTTCCTGATCAATCCCTACGGCGAAGTCGATGGCCTGATGGTGGGCGAGCGCACCGTGATCAAGTTCCCGCCGCACCTGTCGCAGACGCTGCAGAACGCGGTCAAGCCGGGCCAGTCGGTGCGCATCTTCGGCCAGGCTGAAGCGGCCGGCGTGATCAAGGCCGATGCCATCGTCAATCTGGCCAACGGCCAGACCGTGATCGACCGCCCGCCCGCCTTCGATGCCAACCCGCCGCTGCCGCCCCATCTGCGCGCTGCGCAACTGCGCCAGCTCTCGGTGCGCGGCAAGATCGCCATGGTGCTGACCGGCCCGCGCGGCGAAGCCAATGGCGTCATCCTGGATGACGGCAGCATCGTGCGCTTCGCCCCCGACAGCCTGCGCACGCCGCTGGAACCTGGCGCGCCGTTTGCTGCCAATGGCTTGGGGACCCGCAACAGTTTCGGTACCGCCATCGAGGCCATTGATGTCGGGGCCAGCGCGGATTCCCTGCAACCGCTGTACAGCCGCGTCCGATAAGGGTTTGCGGCAGGGCAGGCCGCCGGTCTGCCCGATTCTCCGCGTGTCATTTCATCCACTTGATAAAGAATAAGAACCATGTCGCCAAAAATCCTTCCCATTGTTTTCCTGATCATCTCCAACGTCTTCATGACCTTCGCCTGGTACGGCCACCTCAAGTTCGAGAACCGACCGCTGTACCTGGTGATCCTGGTCAGCTGGGGCATCGCCCTGGCCGAATACTGCTTCGCGGTGCCCGCCAACCGCATCGGCCACTCGGTCTACAACGCCGCCGAACTGAAGACCATGCAGGAGGTCATCACGCTGGTGGTGTTCTCGATCTTCTCGGTGCTGTACCTGGGTGAGCAGTTCACCATCAATCACCTGGTCGGCTTCGGCTGCATCTGCCTGGGTGCCTTCTTCATCTTCAAGGGGCCCATCGGATGAATACCAAAGCGGGCTCGATCGCCTGGCTCTCCAGGCTGAACTTCTTCCTGGCCGATGTGCGCGACGGGCTCGGTCCTTTCCTCGGTGTGTTCCTGATGGGTCACGGCTGGGCCGCGGACGACATCGGCTACGTCATGACGCTGGGCGGCATTGCCGGCATGCTGGCCACCACGCCCGCCGGGGCGCTGACCGATGCGGTGCGCGCCAAGCGGCTGGTGGTCGGCATCGGCTCGGTGCTGGTGGTGGCGGGCTCGCTGTTGTTGCTGGTCTCGCCCAGCTTCACGATCACGGCGGTGTCGCAGGTCGGTACCGGCATCGTCGGCGCCATCATCGGACCGGCCATCGCCGGCCTGACGCTGGGCATCGTCGGCCAGCAGGGCCTGCCTTCACAGCTGGGAAAGAATGAGGCCTGGAACCACGGCGGCAATGTCTTCTCGGCGGCGCTGGCCGGTGCACTCGGCTACTTCTGGGGCTTGCCGGCGGTGTTCGTGCTGATGGCGGTGATGGCGGTGGCGTCGCTGGTGTGCCTCTCGCGCATCCGTCCCGAGGACATCGACCACGATGTCGCCCGTGGCCTCGACCCCGAACGTGCCGCTGACCAGCCGCAGGTGTCCACCTGGCGCGTGCTGGCCGGGTCGCGCCCGCTGATGCT
>NZ_DBIC01000022.1:0-4291 GCF_002296545.1 Herbaspirillum sp. UBA812
GCCGCGCCTGCCGCATGAGCATGACCAGCATGCAGACCGCCAGGATGCCGCCAACAGCGGCCATGCCGTCGAGCGCCCCGAGATTCGCCAGGCGTATGACGATATCCGCAAGGGCCAGGTCGATACCGACCTGCGCGGCACGGGCGGACTGGATGAAATGAACAAACGGCCCGGCAGCCGCTCGGCCGAAGCGCCCCGCAAAGAGCGCGACGAGGGCTGAGGCTCGCTTCAAGTCCTGCCGCGCCGGCCCCGGACTGGCCGACGCGCAGGCGTCACAGACCGGATTGCACGATCCAGTCAGAGATGATCCTGAACAATTCCTGCGGCTTTTCCATCGGCGTCATGTGACCGCAGTCGCCGATGATCTCCAGGCGCGAGTGCGGTATCTGGCGCGCCATCTCTTCCGATTCCTCCACACTGCGCAGCTTGTCTTCGTCACTGCTGACGATGAGTACCGGGCATTGCAGCCGTTGCAGATCCTCGGCGTTGCTGTCGCGCAGGGTCTGCAACTGCCGCAGGAACACGTCCTTGCCATTGGCCAGGGCCATGGCCTGCAGCCGGTCCAGCAGGCCGCGATCGGTGCTGCGCGCCGGGTGCAGCGAAGAGGCCAGCGCACGCGATGTCAGTCCCTTGAAGGGGGTGCGCCGGGCCAGTTCGATTTGCGCCAGCGTGCCCGCCGATTCGCGCTCGGTCTGCGGGCGCGATGAGGTATTGAGCAAACCCATGCCCAGCACGCGCTCCGGTGCCTTGAGCGCAATGGCTTGTGCCACGAAGCCGCCCATCGAAAATCCGAACAGCACGAAGCGCTCCGGCGCCTGGCGCAGCACGGCGTCGGCCATGGCCTGGATGCCGATATCCTGGCCCAGGTCGCCGAAGGTCAGTGCACCCAGCGTGGACAGATCGGCCTGCATGTCATCCCACAGGTGGGCATTGAGCATGAAGCCCGGCAGCAGGACCAGATTGCGCATCGTATTTTTTCCTTGCATCAGAGGTAGTAGAAGTGAAAAGCGGAGGCCTTACTGCAGCCACTGCGCGCGGCGGCTGGACCCGGCCATGGCCAGGCACAAGACGCCCAGCAAGGCCAGTGCAGCCTGCAATCCCCAGCCATGGGCGAGGAAGCCGAACACCGGCGGGCCGATCAGGCTGCCGCTGTAGCCCAGCGTGGCCACCGCCGCCAGGGCGCTGGAACCATGCCGCCCGGCGGCACTGAAGACGAACGGGAAGACCGCGGCCACGCCGGTACCCGCAATGGCAAAGCCAAGAATGGCCAGCGTCATGCCGGGTGCCGCCACGGCCAGGGCGATGCCCAAGCTCGCGATGAGCGTGCCGACCCACACCACGCGGCGCGCGTCATAGCGGGCCTTGAGACGGTCGCCGATCATGCGCATGATGAGCATCATCCCGGCGAAGGCAGCATAGGCCAGGGGTGTGGCACCATCGCTGGCACCGATATGATCCTTCATGTAGATACCACTCCAGTCCGCCACCGAGCCTTCGACGATGGCACCGCAGAAGGCGATCACGCCCAGCACCACCAGATGTCCGTGCGGCAGTACGAAGAGCTTGCGTGCGGGGTCATGCTCGGGGCGGTCATCGGGCAATGCTTCATAGCAGGCGTAGAGCGGATAGAGGAACAGCGCGGCCACCAGCAGGAAGTGCCAGATCGGTGCGATGCCCATGCCCGCCACGGCACTGGCGGCGAGCGCACCTGAAAAGGTGCCCACGCAGAACCAGCCATGCAGCATGGACATGATGGGCCGCCCTGCATCCCGTTCGGCCTGTGCGCCCAGCGCATTGATGGCCACGTCGAAGCAGCTGGAAGCGGCACCATAGAGCGTGCAGATCAGCATGAGCGAGGCCACGTTCGGCGCCAGTCCCAGCAAGGGCAGCGACACCAGCAGGGCCAGCCCCGCGTAGAGCGTGCTGTGGCGCGCGCCGTAATGGCCGGTGATCCACGCGGCCAGCGGGAACGAGCCGACCGCACCGATGCCGCCACACAGCAGCACCAGCGCCAGCGTGGCCGCATCGAGCTGCAGATGGTCCCGGATGGCGGGAATGCGTGCGGCCCAAGTGGCAAAGACCACGCCCAGCAGCAGGAAGAACAGCGGGATGGCCAACTTGCGCCAGATCAGGCGCAAGGGAGAAGACGGGCGGGAAGTGGACAGCTTGGTTGTCATCGATCAGTCAGGAATGTAAACTGCGCAGAATCATTTCTTTCCTGAAATGAGTTTCAATATTGCAGGCCGCTATTATCCGACAACCGGGAAAACGCATGCACATGCGTCGTCGGACCAGCGGGCCGGGGCTTCCTTCAAGGGGGCTCAATCAGAGACAAAGGGACCTGCAAAGGTTCACGGCAGGCGCATCGCCTTCCAACTATTCATCAAGCAACACCTCTGAGCGACCGTGCACGCTGCCAGCGGCTGCAATCACGCAGGGACAGGAATGCCAGTTTCAGAACCGAACAAGATCTACCAGGAAGTCATCGATGCACTGATCGCCCTGCATCGGCTCACTGACGGCTATACGCCCAATCACGAGGACCAGACCGCCGAGCTGGCGGTGATGATCGGCCGTCATCTGGCCCTGCCGGCCGAGCGCATTGACGTGCTGCACATGGCCGCCCAGGTACACGACATCGGCAAGGCCAGGATACCGCTCGATTTGCTCACCAAACCCGGCCGCATTACCGCTGACGAATACGGCGTGCTCAAGACCCACGTGCAGTTCGGTTACGAGATTCTCAACAAGATCAGCTTCCCCTTCAACCTGGCCGAGATCGTCTGGTGCCATCATGAGTACCTCGACGGCAGCGGCTATCCGCGCGGCATCGGCGGCGATGCGCTGCCGCTGGAGGCGCGCATCCTGACCGTGGCTGACATCGTTGAGTCGATGTCGGCCGACCGGCCCTACCGCAAGTCGCTGGGCATGGCGGTGGCCCTGGAAGAAATCCAGCGCCAGAGCGGGACGCGCCTCGATCCCGTGGTGGTGGATGCCTGTCTGCATGTGGTGCAGCAACAGAACTGGCGGCCGGTCACCAACTAGCCCGGCGCAGCAGTTTGACCGCTTCGGCTACACTGGCACCACACCACAACAAGACCGCCAGGAGACGCCATTCCATGCCCCCGCACGCCGCGCATGCGCCCTCGCCTTTCATCCTGCGCCATCCCATCCTGACCGCCCTGGCCCTGTCGCTGGGCACGGCCGTGGCGCTGGGGGTGGCGCGTTTCTCCTATGCCCTGCTGCTGGCGCCGATGCGCAGCGACCTCGGCTGGCCTTACCTCATCGCCGGCGGCATGAATACCGGCAATGCCCTGGGCTATCTGCTGGGCGCGCTGCTGACGCCGCGCCTGATGCGCCGCTATCAGGCGCACCGCGTGCTGATCGCGGGGGCCTTCGCCACCGCCCTGCTGTCCTTCCTGCCGGCGCTGACCACGGACACGCTGCTGCAATTGCTGCTGCGGATAGTAACGGGTGTGACCAGTGCGCTCATCTTCGTCTCGGGCGGATTGCTGGTGAGCCGGCTGGCGGCCTTGCATGCGCAGCGCGCCGGCCTGCTGCTGGGCTTGTATTACGGCGGTACCGGGATCGGCATCGTGGCCGCCTCGCTGCTGGTGCCACCGGTAATGGAGGCCGCAGCCGCCCGCGGTGCGCCCCATCCGTGGCAATGGGCGTGGATCCTGCTGGGCGTGCTGGCGCTGGTGGCCAGCCTGGTCATGACGCTGCCCGCGCGGCTGATGCCGACCTCGCCGGCGCAGGCGGCAGGAGGCGGGGCCTGGCGTCCGCGCAGTTTGTTGTTCGGGCTGACCGGTTATTTATTCTTCGGTCTCGGGTACATCGGCTACATGACCTTCGTCATCGCCTTGCTGAAGGAAGAAGGGATGGCACCGGCGCGCATCACGCTGTTCTTTGCGCTGCTGGGCGCGGCGACCTTTGCGTCTTCACGCATCTGGGCGCGCATGCTGGACCGCTTCCGGGGCGGACAATCGCTGGCCATCCTCAACGGCCTGCTGTGCCTGGCCACGCTGCTGCCGGCCACGACGGCCGCGCCGGTGGCGGTGTTTGCCTCAGGGCTGCTGTTTGGCGGCTGCTTCCTGTCAGCCGTGGCGTCGACCACCGCCATGGTGCGTCACAACCTGCCGCCATCCGATTGGCCGGCCGGCATCAGTGCCTTCACCATCATCTTTGCCGTGGGGCAGATCATCGGCCCGTCCATCGTCGGATGGATCGCCGATGGTGCCGGCGGCCTGCAACGCGGCTTGACGGTTTCTGCACTGATGCTGCCGGCGGG
>NZ_DBIC01000026.1:0-5669 GCF_002296545.1 Herbaspirillum sp. UBA812
CTGTTCAACGTCAGCTCGCCCAACCTGATCGGTTTCCCCGGCAACACCGGGACCACCAACCTGACGGCGACCATCAGCGATCCGTCGGCGCTGAGCACCAGCGACTACACGCTGAGCTATGACGGTACCAACTACACCTTCACCCGCCTGTCGGACAACACCAAGACCGTCAAGGCGGCCACCGCTTTCCCGGTCACGCTCGATGGCGTGACCTACTCCAACGGTGCGACCCCGGGCGGCGCGCCGACCATGGCCAGCGGCAACACCTACAAGATCCAGCCGACCGCCAATGGCGCAGCGGCCTTCTCGCTGGCGCTCAACAATACCCAGTTGCTGGCCACGGCCGCGCCGATCACCACCTCGATCAACGCCACCAACAACGTCAATGCCAGCACGCCGGGCACCAATACCGGCAATGCGATCATCTCCAACACCTCGCTGGATCCGACCACCTTCAAGCAGGGCTCCTCGGTCGCCTTCACGGCTTCGCTGAGCGGCACCCAGGTGCAGCTGACGGCGGCCTGGACCGGAGCAACGCCGGCGCCTGCGGTGACCTATACCAATCCGGACGGCACCACCGGTTCGGTGGCAGCCGGCACGGCGTTCAACTACACGCCGGGCATGACCATCAGCAGCGGTGGCGTGACTTACTCCCTGACCGGCACACCGTCGGCCGGCGACAAGTTCAACTTCGCTCCGGTGGCGGCCAACAAGGGCACGGCGACCATCAACACCGGTTCGGTCACGGCGGCTTACCTGACCACCACCACGCCGCTGACCAAGCCCACTACGCTGACCTACAACACCGCGGCCACGCCGCCGGCGTTCACCATTTCGCCGGCCGTGCCTGCCGGTGGCGGCACCATCACCCACCAGGATGGCACCACCACCGCCATCGCGGGCGGTGCCACCAGCCTGGCCTATACCGCTGGCGACACCTACGAGATCAGCGGCGTCAAGTTCAAGATTTCGGGCCAGCCGTCCAATGGCGACCAGTTCACCATTGCCGCCAACACCAGCGCCGCGTCGGACAACCGCAACGCGCTGGCCATGGCCAACCTGCAGACGGCCAACACCATCAATGGCACCAGCTTCCAGGGTTCCTACTCGCAGCTGGTGGCCACCATCGGCAACAAGACCAACGAGATCAACGTCACCAACACGGCCGAGAAGACGCGCCTGACGGCGATCCAGGCCCAGCAGCAGTCCGAGTCCGGGGTCAACCAGGACGAGGAACTGGCGCAGATGATCAAGAACCAGCAGCAGTACCAGGCCGCGGCCAAGATCATCCAGGCCGCCAGCGACATGATCAATGTCCTGCTCACCCTGGGCGGTTAATCAGTTAAAGGAAGACGACCATGCGTATTAGCACCCAGATGCTCTATCAGTCGAGCAACAATGACCTGACCAGCATGCAGAGCCAGATCCTGAAGCTGACGCAGCAGGTGACGGCGCAGCAGAAGGTGTTGTTGCCGTCGGATGATCCGGTGGCTGCCGCCCGCGCCCTGGACATGACCCAGACCTCGGCCCTCAACGACCAGTACAAGACCAATCGCCAGAACGCCAACAGCGCGCTGTCGACCGTGCAGGGAACCCTGGACAGCCTGACCAACATGCTGACCAAGCTGAAATCCAACGTCATCACGGCCGGCAATGCCTCCTACTCGAACGCCGAGCGTATCAACATGGCGTCCGAGATCAAGGGCAACCTCAACGAAGTGCTGGGCTATGCCAATGCCCAGGACGGGCAGGGCAATTACATCTTCTCCGGCTTCAAGAGCACGACGCAGCCCTTCACGCTGGATGGTACCGGCGGCGTGGTCTACAACGGCGACCAGGGGGCCATGACGCTGCAGGTGGACTCGACCCGCCAGATGGATATCAGCGCCTCGGGCCAGACGGTGTTCCAGGGCAATGGCCAGGACATCTTCAAGACCATGACCAACCTGATCAACGTCTTGTCGGTGCCGGTGACCGAAGCCGCCAACAAGGCCGATGACACGGCCGCCAACAACTATGTCTATCCCGCCGGCAGCGGCCAGACCCCGATCGCCGCCTACAAGGCGGCCCAGGCTACCCTGGATGCCATGAAGCCGGACGATCCGGGCTACCAGGCGCAATTCACCTCGACCGCCGCGCTCAAGCTGCAATCGGATGCGGCCAATGCGGCACGTACCCCGGTGGTCGGCAGCCAGGCGGCACTGGCACGCAACCTGGCGCAGTTCAATACCCAGATCGACTCGATTTCCAGCAGCGTGTCCACCGTCAAGGCATCCATCGGCGCGCGCCAGAACGAGCTGGACAACCTCGACGCCGCCGGTGAAGTCAACAAGGAAAACTACACCCAGACCATCAACAACCTGCTGGGCCGCAACCTGTCCGATACCAGCGAGCTGATCAGCGACCTGACGCTCAAGCAGACCTATCTGTCGGCAGCGCAGAAGGTGTTCGTCACCACCAGTGGCCTGACTTTGCTGAATTACCTGAAATAATGAATTTACTTTCACAGCGACGGCGTTCCAGGCCGATCGCCGTGAAGGAAAATGCAAAAAAGGCGAACCCGCGGGTTCGCCTTTTTGTTTGCCGCAGACACAAACCGTCGACGTTCATTGCGGCGAAGTCGCACGGGCATCGCCGCCCAGGGCCTGGTACAGCGTCATCTGGTTTTTCAGCTGGTTCAGGCGGACCTGCGCCAGCGTGTTCTCGGCGCTGCGGCGTTTGTCCTGCTGATCCAGCCAGGATTGCAAGGTCACCGAGCCAGCCCGGTAACGCAGTTCGTAGAGCTGTTCGGCTGCCCGCGCCACTTCGACGTTGCGCGCCAGCAGCGCCTGCTGCCGGGCGTATTGCGTGCGCGCCGAAAGGGCGTTCTCGACGTCGCTGAAGGCGGCGTACAGGGTCTGGCGGAACTGGGTGACGGCGCTCTCATAGTCGGCCTGCGAGACCTTGATCTGCAGCTTCATCTGGGTCTGCTGCAAAAACGGCAGGCTCAACTGCGCCGCCAGCGAGGCTACCGGATTCTGCACCAGGCGCAGCAAGGCGTCGCTGCTGGTCCCCAGCGACCCGGTGAGGCTCAGCTTCGGATAGAAGCTGGCGCGCGTCAGGTCGACGTTGGCCAGCGACTCGCGCAATCGCAACTCGGCCGCCCGCAGATCCGGACGCCGCGCCAGCAGCTCGGCCGGCAGTCCCGCCTCCAGCACCGGCAGCGGCTGCTCCGGCAGCGCCGGTGGCAGGCTGCGGCGCTGGCCGGGTGGACTGTCGAACAGGATGGCCAGGGCATTGTCATTTTCCACCTGCTGCTGCACCAGTTCGGTATAGCTGGCTTGCTGGCTCAGCAGGTTCTGCTGTGCGGTCAGCACATCCACTGACGACACCGCCCCTGCGCGGTACTGGGTATTGATCAGGTCCAGGGTCTTCTGCGCATAGGCGATGCTCTGCTCGGCAGTGCGCAGCCGCTGGTTCAGGTAGGCACCGGTCCAGTACAGGTTGGCGGTGGTGCCGACCAGCGAGAGCGCCGTGGCCGCGCGGTCTTGCTCGGTGGCCAGGACTTCCCAGCGGGCCACGTCGTAGTTGGTACCCAGCCGGCCCCACAGGTCGACTTCATAGGACAGGCTCAGCGAGTTCTGGCTGCTGCGGGCAGTCTGGCGATTGCCATCGAGCGCCTTGCTGGCGCTGCTGCCCACTTGTCCGCTGAGCGCCGGGACGAAGGCATCATTGGCGATCCCGGCCTGCAACTGGGCGCGCCGGACCTTGATGGTCGCCAGCGCCAGGTTGTTGTTCTTGCGCAGGACCTCATCGATCAGGGCGCTGAGGGTCTCATCGCCGAAGCCTTGCCACCAGCGGCTGGCGTTGACGGCAGCGGCCGGGTCGCGTTGTTGCCAGGCGGCCGGGGTCTGGGTCACTGGTGCGGTGTAGGGCGTGCGCACCAGCGAACTGCAGCCGCCCAGCAGGGCCAGCGCCAGCAACAGCGCGAGGCGGGAAGGAGGAGGGAAGGACGGGAGCTTGGACATGACGGGCAATTTCATTCGCGGGCGAGGGCATCCACCGGATTGAGGCGCGCAGCATTGCGCGCCGGCAGGAAGCCGAACACCACGCCGATCAGGGTAGAGCAGGCGAAGGCACTGACGATGGAGGCAGTGGAATAGATCAGGTGGAAGCTGCTGACGAAGTGCGCAAACACCGCCCCGAAGGACAGCGCCAGCAGCACGCCCAGCAAGCCGCCGGCCAGGCAGACCAGTACCGCTTCGATCAGGAACTGCTGCATGATGTCGCCCTGGCGCGCGCCTACGGCCATGCGCACGCCGATCTCGCGGGTGCGCTCGGTGACCGAGACCAGCATGATGTTCATGACGCCGATGCCACCGACCACCAGCGAGATCAGCGCAATCATCGACACCAGCAGGGTCAGCGTGGCCGTGGCCTTTTCGATGGTCTGGCGGATGCTGTCGGTGTTGAAGATGTAGAAGTCCTTGGTGCGATGGCGCAGCGTCATCAGCTGGGTGATGCCTTGTTCTGCCGCCGCGCTGGGGACCTTGTCGCTGACCCGCACGGTGATGCCGCTCAGGTAGCGCTGGCCGATCACGCGCGTCATGGCGGTGGTATAGGGTACCCAGACGTTGAGCGAACTGTTGTTGCCAAATCCGTTCTCGCGCTTCTGCGTCACGCCGATCACCCGGCACGGCACGCTGCCGAGGAAGATCACTTCACCCAGCGCATTGCCGCCGTTGGGAAAGAGCTTCTTGTAGGTATTGGCATCGATCACCACTTCCTGCGCCTGGCGGCGGATGCTGTCGTTGTCGAAGCTCATGCCCTGCGCCATCTTCAGTCCGCGCACGCGGAAATACTGTTCACCGACGCCATTGATGGTGGCCGTGACCGAGATGTTGCCGTAGCGCGCCGAGGAGGCTGTGGACACGCTGGGCGTGACGCTGTCCACGTAATTCTGTTCAGCCAGGGCGGCGGCATCGGCTGGCGTGAGGGTGCGGATGGCGGCGGACTTCATGTCGCCGAAATCAGTGCCGGGGAAGATGTCGATGGTATTGGTACCCATGGAGCTGATGTCGGACAGGATCTGTTCGCGCGAGCCACTGCCCAGGGCCACGACCGAGACCACCGAGGCAATGCCGATGATGATCCCCAGCATGGTCAGGAAGCTGCGCAGGCGATGTGCGTTCATCGCCAGCAGCGACATGCGCAGCGCTTCCTTGAAGCGGTCCAGCGCGGCGCGCCAGGCGCTGGCTTGCCGATGCTGCTGGCGCTCCTGCTTGATGATGCCGCTCACCGCTGCCGCCTCGGGCGCGCTGTTGCGGCGATCCGCGATGATCAGGCCATCCTTGATCTCGATGATGCGTTGGGCATTGCTGGCCACCTGCATGTCGTGGGTGACGATGATGATGGTGTGGCCTTCGGCGTGCAATTCCTTGAGGATGTTCATCACCTCGTGGCCGCTGTGGCTGTCCAGCGCGCCGGTGGGTTCGTCTGCCAGGATCACGTCGCCGCCGTTCATCAGCGCGCGCGCAATCGAGACACGCTGCTGCTGCCCGCCCGAGAGCTGGCCGGGCTTGTGGTGGCCACGGTCGGCCAGGCCGAGGCGCGCCAGCAACTGGGCGGCGCGCTGGCGGCGCTGCGCCGGTTCCTGGCCGGCATAGACGGCGGGCACTTCCACGTTGGCG